>JAJBVE010000228.1 GCA_020859995.1 Clostridiales bacterium | reverse complement strand
TTGTGGGAAAATACAAGTATTTTTATTGCGAAAAGTTTTTATTCTTTAGCGCTGCGGCGGATTCCATGCAATTCCATCCGATCTGCCCGGATCGTTAAATCCGGATAACCGGATGAAACAGAGTTACTCCTGTATACGGCGTTTTGTCTGTAAGATCACTCCGCCAGGCAGCTTTCTCCTGTGCTGTAGTCAATCACTACCCCAGGCTGGACATTGTAGCAGTACACGCAAAAACAGATTCCCGCGCCGCCATCCTCTACCGAGTACGCTTCCATAAGCACTCCGCTCGCTACCAGGTTATCGTCCTTGAACACAGGTGTTACCCGATACAATACATGGTTATCATTTTCATCCAGATAGTTCGCTACTTTATTTTCAAATGGGAGCATTCCTTCGATATTCAAATACCTGGTCCCGGTGATCAGATTTTTTTCATTCGCGTTTTCCGCCGTCAGACAATAGGCGATCAGATGACAGCGATTGTAAAGATAGGCTGGCTCGGAGTCAATAACGCCCTCATACTTCGCCTGGTTCCAGCCGGAGGGGCGGACACTTCCGATTTCTCCTCTCTCTTCGGTGGGCATCAGTTCCCGGCTGATATTGGCATATGCCACCTGACATCTCCCCAGAGAATCCAGCTCACTGTAGCTTTCGAAAGTCTCGGTATTCTTTTCGGATTCTTCAAAAAATGGGATGTTGTTGTTAATCTCCACCCAGGCATAGCCGGAATATTCCGGTATATTATCCAGTTCCACATGAGTTTCACTCACTGCTGTCCCTGTTGCCGTATCCGTCCGCGAGTACCACCAGTTTGCTCCGGAAAACGTGGACGCGAGCAGGACGGCCAGGGAAACAATCGCTGTGACAAGTCTCTTTTTCCTGTGAAAAACTCCCGGCCTTTTCTTTCCTGTCCTTTTGACAGTTCCTGACTTTTTCCGCACCGGTATTCGTGAGCTTTCCATCTTTTTCCGTTTTGATCTCCGGCGGCCGGAAATCCCTTTCCCTTTTCCCGCTGCAGGCGCTCCCGGCAGCGCGCAGGACTTATTCCGGCGCGGATACCCGGCTGCTTCAGGATACGCTTCGGCACCCGCCGCATATACTTTGGGCGGCGCTTTTTTATTTAAAATATACCCCAGAATACTGCCGATGACGCCTCCCACAATATGAGCCATGTTGGAGATATTGTCCTGCGCCGTCAGTCCTTCTACTACCTGCTGCCCCAGGAAAAAGACGGCCACCAGCAAAAATGTAGCTGGAATTTCTCCTTCCCGGAAATCAGTAAAGGAAGCAAGCAGCATAAACAGAAAGACGATCCCGCTCGCCCCACAAAGGGCGACGTTCGGGAAAAATACGTAATTAATCAGACTTGTCACAAACGCCGTAATAGCTACCGCTTCCGCAAGCACCCGGGAGGAATACTTTTCCTCCAGCATAGGACCAAGCAGCAGCAGATAAGTCATATTTCCGATCAGGTGCGACCAGCCCGAGTGACCGAAGATGTGGGTAAAAGCCCTCACCCATGTCAACGGCGAACGAAGCGGCGAATGATAGGTCATAAACAGCAGTTTCTGTGAGACACCGTCTGTCACTTCATTCAGCAGCGTCGCCAGAAAGCTGACCGCTGCCAGCGTCAATACCAGCGGCGCGTTACATGTAATTTTCAATCTCTTTTTCATATTCGTCCTCTATGATGCCGGTTTCTTAAAGTGTGATTTTTCCAGGCTCTTCCTGCGCCAGCAATCCTTGCCTCGCCGACTCATTGATAAACGTAATCAGATACATCTCTGAAAGGCGCAGTTCGGGGTTCGTATGCAGCGGATCCATGATTTAGAAAATCCTGGCATCTTTACTGCGCAATTCTATATTTCCCTGCTTCTTCTCAATCATTATTATTGAGAAGAAAACCGCTTCGCGCAATTATATCATCCAAATTTGTGTCAGGCTATAAAAATGTCAATTTCTTTCCGTCTTCCACTCTTTGATTTTCTCCAGCCTGTCTTTGTAATCCCGCTCCGCTCCCTGCCCCGCCGGGCGGTAGTATTCGCGGCCAAGCAGAGAATCCGGCAAACACTGCATGTTTGTCAGCTTTTCTTCTGTATCATGGGCATACTGGTAGCCCTCGCCATACTTTTCATCCCGCATCAGCTGTGTGACGCCATTGCGGATGACGAGCGGCACCGGCTCAGCAAGCTGCCGCTGGGCGTCCTCCCTCGCCTCGCCATAGGCCACATAGAGGGCATTGGATTTTGGGGCCAGCGACAGGTAAACCACCGCCTGGGTCAGATGGACATTACACTCCGGCATCCCGAGGTAATGGCAGGCCTGATAGGCCGCGACCGCCTGGGGAAGTGCCTGGGGATCTGCAAGTCCCACGTCCTCGCTCGCGAAGCGGACAATCCGGCGGGCCACATACAGAGGATCCTCCCCCGCCTCCAGCATCCGGGCCAGCCAGTAGACGGCCGCGTCCGGGTCAGAATTGCGCATGGATTTATGTAAAGCAGAAATCAGGTTGTAATGTTCCTCGCCTTTTTTGTCGTAAAGCAGGGATTTCTTCGAGATGCACTGCTCCAGCGTTTCCCGGGAAACCCGCACCACAGCGCCATCTATCTCACCATTTAAAATCACCATCTCCAGCGTCGAAAGCGCCGCGCGCGCGTCGCCGTTCGCAAAATTCGCGATCAGCTCCGGCATATCCGGCTCCATCTCAATCTTCTGACTGCCAAATCCGCGCGGGTCTTTCAGTGCCCGGGAAATAATTTCGACCAACTCCTCCGTGCTTAGGGCGTGCAGCACAAAGACCTTGCACCTCGACAGCAACGCCCCGTTGACCTCGAAGGACGGATTTTCCGTCGTCGCGCCGATCAGGATGATGCTGCCTTTTTCTACAAAGGGCAGAAACGCGTCCTGCTGTGCCTTATTAAAGCGGTGAATCTCATCTACAAACACAATCGTCCGCTCTCCGAACTGGCGGTTCTGCTCCGCCTGCTGCATCACCTGGCGGATCTCTTTAATCCCGCTCGTCACCGCGGAAAAATCAATAAAGGCCGCCTTCGTATGACCGGCGATAATGCGGGCCAGCGAGGTCTTACCGGAGCCGGGCGGCGACCAGAAAATCATCGAGGAGACCTGATCACTCTCAATCATTTTCCGCAGTACCTTCCCGGGACCAAGCAGGTGCTTCTGCCCCACAAACTCGTCCAGCGTGCGCGGGCGCAGCCGCTCCGCCAGCGGCTGCATATCCGTGTAGAGAAGATCTCCAAAGCTCATCTGTTCCATCTTATCACCTGCCCTCTCCGATCAAATCGCGCACCACCTCGCCGGCCATGATCAGGCCTGCCGCAGCCGGCACAAACGCGTTGCTGCCTGGTGTCTGGCGGCGCTGTGCAGGCTTCCGGGCCGTTTCAGACATGGCGGCACCGTCTGCATGGTCACCTGTCACACCGCCAGTCGCGCCGCACATTGCCATACCTCTTTCTGGCGCAGCGTCTTTTAGCGCACTGCTGATGGGTCCATCGCTGTTTCGCACATTACCGTTTAATGCATTGCAATTTTGCGAATCATCGTCAAATGCCCTTTCTCCGACCGGCTCCCGCGCCGGTTCTCTGGAATAGACGACCTTCAGCTTTTTGATGCCGCGCTTTTTCAGCTCGCGGCGCATCACCCTGGCAAGCGGGCAGATACTGGTCTCGTAGATGTCCGCCACCTCCAGCGCAGACGCGTCCATCTTATTTCCCGCGCCCATGCAGCTGATGATGGGCGTCCCGGCGCGTTCAGCCTGCTCCACCAGGGCAATCTTCCCCGTCACAGTATCGATCGCGTCCACCACATAATCATATTGAGAGAAGTCGAACTGAGCCGCCGTCTGCGGCATATAAAAAACCCGGTATGTATAAACCTTCGCGTCCGGATTGATCTGCGCAATCCGCGCTTTGGCCACATCCACCTTATAGTTTCCAATCGTACTTTGAAGTGCAAAAATCTGCCGGTTCAGATTAGATGGGCAGATTTTATCGTCGTCAATCAGGTCGAGCGTGCCGATACCGCTCCGGGCAAGGGCTTCCACCATGTGGCCGCCCACGCCGCCTAATCCAAACACAGCCACCCGTGCGACAAAGAGCTTCTCCATGGCATCCTTCCCCAGAAGAAGCTCTGTTCTTGAAAATTGATCCTGCATATATTTTAATCCTCACAATTCATTCGGTCCGACTTCCCCCCGCGCAAAGGCAAGCGCGTTTTCCATGGTAGTCTCGCTGATCGCACGCATGGCCTCCTCCGTAAAGAACCCCTGATGTGAAGTCACTATGACATTCGGGAAGGAAAGCAGCCGCGCTACTGTCGAATGCTGCATGATTTCATCGGACAAATCCTCAAACACAGAATCGTCCTCTTCCTCATAGACATCCAGGCCAACCGCGAAAAATTTATTGTCGCGGATTCCCTTGATCAGATCGTCCGTCCGGATCAGGCCGCCGCGGGAGGTATTGACCAAAATCACGCCATCCTTCATCTTCCCGATCGTCTCCAGATTAATCATGTGATGCGTCTCCTGAGTCAGCGGACAATGCAAAGAGATCAGATCAGACCTGCTAAGCAGCTCATCCAACTCCACATATTCCACAAAATCCAGGCTTTTGTTCGGATAGCGGTCGTAGGCGAGTACCTTCATGCCAAAGCCGCGGCAGATCCGCGCCATCGCCGCTCCGATACGTCCGGTTCCCACCACGCCGGCAGTGCGCCCATAAAAGGAAACGCCCAGCAGCCCGTTAAGGCTGTAGTTATTCTCACGCACTTTAATATAAGCCTTATGAAGGCGCCTGCTCGCGGTCAAAGCCAGTGCCATCGCATGCTCCGCAACCGACTCCGGCGAATAGCCCGGCACACGGGCGACACGAATCTGATATTCTTTAGCTTTCTCCAGATCCACATTGTTAAAGCCCGCGCATCGCATCAGAATCAGCCGGACACCGCACCGGTGCAGCAGCTCTATCGTCTGCTCTCCAAGATCCATATTGACAAACGCGCACACCGCGTCATATCCGTCAGCCAGCTGTGCCGTATTCAGCGTCAGGTCCGCCTCAATAAACTTGATATCGATATCTGTATATTTTTCCTGCTCCATCAGGGGAAGGAAATATTTCTTATCATAGCCTTTCGCGCCAAAAAATAACAGTCTCATTGAATTCCCCTTTCCTGTTATAGATTTAGTCATATTATACCCGGAAATCAGGAAAATACAACATCAGCAGAAACCATATTTCTGCAGGTCAGGTCAAGCAGGCATCTCAATCATATAGATTCCGGAGCGGATTTTTTTGTGTTATTTTTGTGAAATTTCACCGTTGATTTTTTCACCCGGCAACTATAAAATAATGCGAGCGGCAGAAGAGTTCTGCCAGTATCATTATCATGAAAATGCCTGCCGGGCAGGGATGACTGCTTCTTTCTCCCGTCTCGGTTCACAAAACTGAATAGCACATGAACGACACAAGTGGTGCCATGCACGTAAATCTGATCACGGAACTATGTAATACTAGAGAAGGGATCAGAGCGGACATGAATGCTTGTGTCTTTTTTTGTCTGATGGAAAGGATGTCCCGTTTTCTCCGGCTGACAAAAGTCACGCAAACCGCGATATAATGTCATGTGCTGAATGGGCATGCAAGAAGATCTTTGGTAGGTCTTGAAGCAAAGCAAGCATCCGGCGGAGCATTTTCAGCATCAAAAAAGGAGATTACTTAATATGCCAAAAAACCAGTTTCAGCGAATGATTTTCGCACTCATCACAGTCATCATCACCGTACATGGATATGTTTTTTACAGTCTTTACGTGATAAACGGTGCAACGCTCATGGAAGTAACCGGAGCCGACAGCGTCCTTCACGCAATCCAGGCACAGGGCGGCGTGTATATGTTCGGGCGCATGCTTCCCATCTGGGCTCTGATCCTGATCGAATTCTGCTTTGCCTACGCACTGGAATGTCTGCTGGGCAGCCCATGCTCCTTTAAGCTGGCCTGCATGAACTTTGACCCGAAGGAAACGCATCCCGTCATTTTTGAGAGCGCGGTGATCTGCTCGACCGTCGGCCTGATGGTCCCCACAATGAGCTTTCTGGCAGCGCTGTTTTACTATCCGTATTACAACGGCTTCCATATTCTGACCTTCCTGGCAAACTGGCTGAAGCTGGTGTGCTACAACTTCCCGTTTGCCTTCTTCAGCCAGCTGTTTTTCATCCAGCCGCTGGTGCGGAAGATTTTTAAGCTGATCTTCCGGAATAACTAAAAAAACTCTGGACATTTTTCTGATGTGTGCTATAATGCCCCCAGATGTGCAAAAGATCCGCGCCCTGTAGTGCTTAACAAACGCCTTATAAACGTCTTATATATGCATATAAATGTCTTGTAAGCCTCTTATGAGCGTCCTGTCAGCATCAGGAACAGAGATTTAAAGCAGCGGATCTGCAGCCGGGATAAAAGGGAGTAGCCGCCGCCGTCTGGCGGACTTTAAGGCGTCAGGACGATAGAAATATCCGCTTTTTAGTTGAAATGGCAAGACTTTTATTGCATGCATTTTTTGTGTGCAATAAAGGTCTTTTCTTTTTGCCCATTCCTGCGCATAATAAAAAATACAATTCTAAACAATCATCAAAGCTAGGGAGGAAAACATGGAATTTTTACTGGAAGGTATTCTAAGTGTCACATGGCAGCAGATTGTGATGTATCTGATCGGAATCCTGCTGATCTGGCTCGCCATTAAGAAAGGATGTGAGCCTTCGCTGCTGCTTCCAATGGGATTCGGCGCGATACTGGTCAATCTGCCTTTAACAGGAGTCCTCAACCAGACGGTGCAGGGGACGGTGGAGGTCACCGGTATCATCGAATGGCTCTATGAAATCGGCATCGGTGCCTCGGAGGCACTGCCCACACTGCTGTTTATCGGCATCGGCGCAATGATCGATTTCGGACCGCTGCTCTCCAATCCGATTATGTTTCTCTTTGGAGCCGGCTGTCAGTTCGGTATCTTTGCCGCCATTCTTTTTGCGGCTCTGCTGGGATTCCCTCTGGCGGACGCGGCATCCATCGGCATCATTGGCGCGGCCGACGGCCCCACGGCCATTCTGGTATCACAGGTCCTGGATTCCTCCTACACCGGAGCAATCGCAGTGGCCGCTTACTCCTACATGGCTCTCGTACCAATTATACAGCCCGTCGTTATCCGGGCGATTACGACCAAAAAAGAACGCACCATTCATATGGAATACCGCCCTGCTGATGTGAGCAAAGCCACACGCATCGCGTTCCCGATTGTCGTAACGATCATTGTCGGCATGGTCGCCCCCTCCTCAATCGCGCTGGTTGGGTTCCTGATGTTCGGCAACCTGCTGCGGGAATGCGGCGTCCTGAACGCGCTCTCCGAAACCGCACAGACAACGCTGACCAATCTGATCACACTGCTTCTGGGACTGACAATCTCCTTCAGCATGCAGGCAGAGGCTTTTGTGACGAAGGACACCATCCTGGTCCTGTGCATCGGCCTGCTGGCGTTTATCTTTGACACCATCGGCGGCGTGCTGCTGGCCAAATTCCTCAATCTTTTCCGGAAAGAAAAGATCAACCCCATGATCGGCGCTGCCGGCATCTCCGCCTTCCCCATGGCGTCCCGCGTCGTGCAGAAAATGGCGGATGAAGAGGAGCATGGAAACGTTATCCTGATGCACGCAGCCGGAGCAAACGTCTCCGGACAGATCGCATCCGTAATCGCCGGCGGCCTGGTCATCCAGATCGTAGCCAGCTATCTGTAAGGAATAAGGAGGAAAAACAAGATGACACGAATGGAAACCATTATCGCGGCCCTTCAGATCATGGGCAAAGGAATGGGCGGCATTTTCGTAGCAATTATTCTGATCATGCTGGTCGTATGGCTGATGGGGAAGATGACGAACCGCAAAAAATAAATGGTCAGCGAAAACCGTTGAAGTGACTTTGATTATGAATTATGAAAACGCGCCGGATGCAAATCTGACGCGTTTTTCAAACTGTTATAATGATTCTCTCTCTAAAACAACCTTGCACTGCTTTTTATAGCAGGCAATTCCATATTTAAGGATGTTATGCATATCGTCTTCCTTCAGCTCAGCAGTATAATTATACTTGTTAATCTGAGCCAGTGCTTCTTTACAGGCGCCCTCAAGATCCCCGCCTTCTGCGTATTTTACTTCAATGATAATGCCGATTTCCTCATCTTCAATTTCAATCTGGATATCAAAATATCCATCACCTGCTTCTCTATTGGAACTGACACCCCAGTCACTTTTATAAAACATGATTCCGAGAATCAGACCATGATAGAAATTTTCCTTAAATTCCTTTTTCACAGCTGTGTCGCGAATGCTGATCGTTTTTCCCATGCCCTTTGTAAATACCCGCTCAACTTCAGCGGTATCACCGTTTTTCAAAGCCGTGCAGAATTCCGTCACCAAAGTGCCGTCTTCTGCGACCTTTTCTTCGAACAATTCCAGAATAAAACCGCTGAATATCTCACGCACTTCATTATTCGGAATTTTCAGACGAACCAGATTCCCGGCCGGCATCTCGCTCGGAGTCAGGTAGCCAGTCGCGAACAGCAGACTCCACATATTTTCAACATTATCGTACATCGTATTATAGGTCAGCTGCTCTTCGATTGTTTTCTGGACACTTTCTCCGGAAATCAGTCGCTCAATCTGTACTTTGGTTACGCCATCACCCATTCGGCGGAGAAACCTTTTTACTTCCTCATTACTGCTGGAATTTTTCCAGAAGCTTTTCGGCCTTTTATCTGGGTTTGTGAGGAGCTGGCTGCACCAGTTAATGACGTCCCAGGGGTTATAAACATATGCATTGGCGACTCTATATCCATCATACCATTCTTTTGTAATATCGTAGTATTCAGATAGACCATAATAATCCAACATCAAACGGACTTCTCTATCCGAAAATCCAAAATATTCATCACACTCAGCGTCCAGAAGCGAATAAATCTTTGGGTTATTCAAACCGGTAAAAATGCTTTCCTTCGAGACTCTTAAGCATCCTGTCATGACTGCAAAATACAAATTCTTATTTGACTTTAAAGCTGCGTCCAGCAGATTGCGAATCAGGACAATCATTTTGTCGTAATATCCGTTTGAGCTTGCCTTTGCCAGCGGAACGTCGTACTCGTCGATCAGAATGATCACTTTCTGCCCATAGTGTTTCTCCAGAAGCATGGAAAGCGTGTTCAGGCTGCTGGTAATGGTGGAGTCAGACATGGCAAAAGTGCTTTTTAAGGAATGATCAACCTTAATGAGCTGGTTGTATAAATCTTTTTCGCTGGCTGTCAGCTTATCGCTGATTGCTAAAAAAGAAAACCGCAAGGCTTCCTTTGCGATGATGGTAGAGAGTTCATTTCTGGCAAACTCGTAATCGTTTCCGTGTGCAGTTTTCAGACTGATAAAAATCACGGGAAATTGCCCCATATAGGCCTCACACAGCGTTTTTTCTCTGGAAATAGCGAGGCCTTCGAACAAAGCCGGATCCGTGCCAATCTCAAAAAAATACCTGAGCATGCTCATATTCAGGCTTTTTCCAAAACGACGCGGGCGTGTAAACAGGTTTACTTCTCCCCGGTTCGATAACAGCTCTCTGATCAGATCGGTTTTATCGACATAGTAATAATTCACTTTTCTGATTTTTTCGAAATCATCTACTCCTATCGGCAACATTTTGCGATCCATACTGTCACCTCCAAAAAATCCGGCGAGGGCTTTTCCCCGTATGCTATATACTTTCATACGTACCTCGCAACAAGTGCGAGGTACTGTCCTGAATAGTAGCAATCGTTCACATCACAAAATTTCCTTTAAAACAGACTGCCCGTAAACCGCCAGGCTGTCGTCCTCCTCGCCGGTCCCGCCGCTCACTGCCAGGCCGCCGATGATCCGCTCTCCCACCTTCAGCGGAACGCCGCCGCCGAGGATACAAATCCTCCCATTATCCATCTGCTCCAGTCCATAAAAGGTTGCACCCGGCTGAGCCAGCTTTGCCAGCTCCATCGTCGACATCTTCACTGCCACTGCCGTATAGGCTTTTTTGACCGCGACATCGAAGCTTACCAGGAAGGCGCCGTCCATGACATGCACCAGAACCGGATTGCCCTCCGGATTACAGACCGCGATGACGGATTGCTGTCCGCGACGGGCAGATTCCTGCTCGACTGCCTCGGTCAGACGCTTGGCCTCTTCCAGAGTGATTTTCTGATGCGGAGCCATCTGTTTTAGCACCTCACGAACCGTGGCTTCGATGACGGACTGATTATATTTCTCTTCCATATATAAATACCCCTTTTTCTTTTAAAACGACCACAGCTTCGTATAAATCTTTACAATATCTTCCTTGGTCGGAACCCTGGGGTTCGTCGGTGTGCAGGTGTCCTTTAATGCATTCTCCGCCATCTTGTCAACTGCGGCGAAGTATGCGTCGGGCGGAATCGTCCCCAGCTCCTGTATGGTCAGGGGGATATTCATCTCTTTTTGCATAAACTGAATCCAGTTCACCAGAGAACGCACGCTCATGACCTTATTATAATTGCTCAGTCCGAGGATGTGAGAAATGTTGGAATAACGCTTTACCGCCGGTAAATATTCCTGCTGGCTCCTGCTGTGCTTATTGATGTCTGCGTTAAATTCTACTACATGCGGAAGGAGCATCGCGTTGGCCCGCCCGTGGGGAATATGGAATACCGCTCCCAGCTGGTGCGCCATGCTGTGTGTAATGCCAAGTCCCGCTGTATTGAAGGAAAGACCTGCCAGGCAGGAGGCCACGTGCATCTTCTTGCGCGCGTGCATATCCGTCCCGTCCAGATAGGCCCGCAGCAGGAAAACGCCGCAGATTTCGATGGATTTCTCTGCCAGTGCGGAGGAAAACTCGTTGTGCTTTGTACTCACATAGGACTCCAGAGCATGTGTAAAAACGTCCATGCCGGTATCGGCTGTGACCGAAGGCGGCACACTCTTTACCAGCTCCGCGTCCAGAATAGCCTCATCGGCAGTCAGCTCGCTGGACACCAGCGGATATTTGATTTTTGCATTTGTATCGTTTACAACTGCAAACGAAGTCACTTCAGAGCCTGTGCCGCTCGTGGTCGGAATGGCAATCAGGCCAATCTTTCCATAATTATTGATCTGAAGTGTAAATTCGCGGATCGCTTTCGCGGAATCAATTGCGGAGCCGCCGCCGACCGCGACAATAGCCTCAGGCTGATACTGCAGCAGCTTGCCGACACCGCCCGCGATTTTCTCAATCGGCGCATCCGGTACCACATCAGAAAAAATCTCATACGCGATCTGCCCCTGAGCAAGGGGTGCCGTGATCAGATCGATCATCCCGCTCTGCACCACCACCGGGTCGCAGATGATCAGAACCTTTTTGTAAGGAAGCACTCTCAGCCGATCCAGAGAATTCTCCCCAAAATGTATGACTGTTTTAATTTCAAAAGTATCCATCGTAACCCCCTGTATTTCAGACAACTCCGCTTCCGAATCTGTATCCGCACTCAGTTGGACGCTCCTGACAAAAGACCCCCGCGTGCCTGTCCCTGCCATTAACCGGCGAAACTCTCCCAGATGCCCGCCTTATCCAAATGAATCGTCTCGATATACCTGCATCTTTTCAGCTAAAGAAAAAACTTGCAGGATGTTTGCCCATCATCTTCATAAAATAATCCCGAGTTCCATTAAACCTACAACCATTTTATAATACCAGCAGCGATTCGTCAAGCATTCGCCGATGTTTTTTACCGCTTTTACGTTGTTGTTTTTTATTGTTTTGCTTGTGTAAATATGTTGTTTTTTGTTCTTTCTCCAATTATATCGTGCCGTTTTCCGTAGTTTTGATTTTTTAGTAATTAAGTTAAGTGCCGACCGAAACAAAGTGTAGATACCACTGACACTCAGTGCCCTTATGGCTCCGGCTACTTGGCTCGTTGCTTCGCGGGAATAAAGAACTCCGCCGGAGAATAACGCCATGTCGAAGTTTGTGTTTTACTTTTCCGGCTTTGTATTTCTGTTTTCGAATTCCTGCTTTGATTTCTTTTTTTGATCCTCTGGTTTAGATTTTTTCTAAAATATTGTGATTATCCATTGAAATTTCCCGTAAGTTATGGCACAATTTATGCAAGATGCATAAAAATACGGTTTTCATACTTCTAAAACAGTATTTTCCGTAAGAATCAGGATAGGGGACTTTTGTTATGAAGAAAATAAAAAGACAGTTTCTACCGCTGCTGCTGCTCGTTCTGGCTTTCGCCTGTGCCACTCCTGTGACGATGTCGCAAACCCTGACCGTACAGGCTGCAAGTAAGTCCTATACCGGCTGGAAAACCAAAAACGGATATAAGTACTATTACAAAAAGGGAAAAAAAGTGACCGGCTGGAAAAAGATTTCCGGCAAATACTATTATTTCAGCAGCTCAGGGAAACTGCAGACCAACAAAATCGTTGGTACTGAAAAAGCTGGTTACTATTATGTGGATTCGACCGGGGTTCGGGTGACAGCGTCCCAGATCAAATCTGCTGTCGCATTTGTCATGGAGAATTCTGACAGCTCTCAGAGGCGAAAACAGCGCCTGAAGTCTTGCTTCCAGGCGCTCTGCAAGTATTACTATTCGCACCGCGGCTCTATATCCGGCGCCCCGACTGCATCGACAGTTGCTTCATTTGCGACGGATATGTTTAAAAATAAGTCGGGAAACTGTTATCGGTACGCGGCTGCCATGGCCTATATCGCAAGGGTTCTCGGATATGACAGCCGCCTGGCGGTCGGCGGCGTGACCGCCTATTCCACCAGCTCACTGAGCACCCACGGCTGGTGTGAGGTCAAAATCGGCTCCACCTGGAAAATGATTGACTGCAGCATGCAAAGAGCGCACAAGGATGTCAGCCTCTTCCTGGTCACCCGCTCTGACTATCCGTACAGGCTGCGCTGTGACACAGTCTATACCATGACCGTGAAAAAGGGGAAGGTCGGCTGGAAATAAGATAACTTCGCGTGTAAACGAGCTGTTGGTTTTCTTCCCAGAATATACCTCATCGCAGCGATCAAATCCCTGCAGCCAGCTTCTGCTTCGCCGGCTGCTTCTTTCATGCGAAAACACTAAACACAATCAATGCCGCACAGGATAGTACAAACACGATCATGCCTGCGTTGAGATAAGCCGTCCGAAACCGGCTGCCCCTCGGAAGCTCCATCGCCGCCCGTTCAAAAGTGACATGCCTCCAGCTGCGGCAGAACAGTACCAGCCCCACAATCGCAGATACCACCAGCGCAATGACATAGCAGCCGTACAGGGCCAGTTGCGGCAGCAGCGTTCCGAGGATTTCGGGCGAGAGACCTTCCAGACTGCCGAGACTTTCGATGCTTTCCAGATTTGCGATGCTTTCAAGATTTTCTAGCGCAGACCAGTCGATCGCCTCCAGCAGGGCGGACGGCACAATGCTTCCCAGAAAATTAATCCCCATGTGCAGTCCCGCCGAGTAGCGCAGTTTTCCGGTTTTCAGATAAATGTAGCCGAACAGCAGTCCAAGCGCGAACGCATAGAAAAACTGCGACAGGTTCCCATGAAACAGGCCGAACATCAAAGCCGAAGTAACGACTGCCAGCCTCTCCCCATAGCAGCTCATCCGGTCAATCAGCTGCCTGCGGAACACATATTCCTCAATCAGCGGCGCCAGAATGACCAGAAACAGGATTTTCAACACCAGCGAATCTGCGAGCGCGTAAGTCGTGATGGCTGCCTCCGCCGATGCCCCAGTCAGAGCGCTGATCACAGCAGTGACAAATGTGCCGAGGAGATTTCCCGCATACATCAGAAAGATAGCGATAAAGACCGTCCGCACGATCTGTCCAGGCTTTAACGGCTGTTTATGATTGCAGTCTCCATCACGCTTCTCACTGTTTTGGTCACAGCTGCTTTTACCTGTGTTCTCACAATTTTCGCTGTCAACGTTTTCGCTGCGTTCCCTGACATAAGCTGCATTCGCGCTGTTCTCTCCCGCACCCTTCATCCAGGGACGAACAGGAATACGATGGAATATCAGTAAACCGACCGGCACAGCGATCACATACATCGGTGCGAAGGTGTAAATCCACAGTCCCCAGGAGGTCGAGACCCATTCCGGGAACAACATCGCAGCGGCGATCTGCAATACAGACGCGATCGCCAGAATTGCGAAACAGCCAAAGCCAAGTCTGGAAAAAGCTTTACGGGCGCAGGTAAGCCCCGCCTCCTTTTCTTTTTGCCAGAGCCCCTGTGTAGCAGACATTTCTTCTGCATCTGCCCCATCCACCGCTTTTATCCGCGCCGCTTTATCCTTAGGATCCACAAACAGCGGCGTCAGTGCCAGAAAGACCGCGCCAAGCCCGATGTTGATCACCGCCGCCAGCACTGCGGCTGCAGCGACATGCTCAAACACAACTCCCACCGCAATGATTGCCACATCCGGCAGAAGCCCGAAATAAATAAACATAATCTGCACCAGCTGTTTTACCAGCTTTCCGGCGGATACCGGCACGGACAGATTGATAAACGTGCCCGTGGTCGTTCCGTAAAAATCAATCGAGAGAATAAACGGAATACACGCCAGTATGTAAAGCGGATTGACCCGGAAAACTGCCTCCGTGAGGATCAGCGCCGGAATCAGGTCGAGCAGGCAGTTTGCCGTTCCTCCCAGGACTGACCAGAGCAGCTTTTTCTCCGTGCTCTCCGGTATCATACGAAAGAACTCTTTGGAAGTATCCTCTTCCAGCGGGTTCCCCAGTGTGCGCCAGAACGCAAGCGCAGACAGGGTAAGAACCACCGGCAGAAATCGTAATTCATCTGTCTTAGCGCTCCCCTGCAGATATCTGCACAGCGCCGCCACGCCTGCTGCCGCAACCAGATAGAATTCTGCGGTTTTCGTGAAAATCCCCAGATGCGCGAACCGGAAACGGTTGTACAGGCTGCGGAAGAAAAAGACATTGGCCCCGCTTCCATAACGCATGCCGTCCCGGCGGATTTTTTCGCTCCGGTCTTTTTTGCGTTTTACAAATCCGGTGCTTTTCTCCGCCTGTCTCACTTCCAGCAGCTCGGCGGTCTCCTCCGATTTTGCCATCGCGTCCTCATAAAAATCCGCTTTGATGCTCCATATAGTAAGGATGAGCACCGCACTTCCCGCAAGCAGCGCAGCCAGACACAGCAGTGCATGCGGCGTGTCCCCTGCAACCGCAAACATGCAGAGCCCTTTCAGCCAGCCCCAGAACGGAATCCAGCGCGTCACTTTATGATTGAAAAATGCCGCGGCCGCGGAAAAATGGTCGGAGCCATACGGTCTGCTGCTGAGGAAAAACGCAGCTGCCACCACGAGTACCAGAGCGTAGACCCCTTTCCGCAAATACGGCTTCATGCCGGTATGCGTCGCCGCCAGCGTATAAAACAGCACCTGAATCAGCTTACCGATTACGAGCGTAAAAATCCAGACCAGGATGATTGCGACCGCACCCCGGATACCAAGTCCGAGGTTCAGCACCAGATTCGGAAGCTGTAGCATCACATAAATACTGGAAATCACAAGCGCGCCGATCTGCGTCATCAGCCGGAACAGCAGCACAGACTGAGGCTTCATCGGCGACGCAAACAGCAGGTTCACGTCCGCGGGCAGAAAAATGCTGCTGCCGGTTTTATCCGCGCTGATCATCTCAAACAGAAATACCGCCAGAATGATTCCGCCGACGATCAGTTCGATCAGGTCAGAGGTCGCGTCTTTTCCGTTTACTTCAAAGACAAAGTCCTCGTCCGAAATTTCAAAGATTGTTTCATCATCATTTTCATTCTCGCCCGCATCTCCATTTTCCACAGACACATCGGACATGTCTCCCGTATCTGAGTCTGCAGAACCTGCGCCGATGGTATATTCATCGGGTTCTGCCGTCATTTCCGCTGTAATCTCTGATATTTCCTCCGTCTCATCTTCCGCAACTTCGCTTAAAATGCCAGCGCCCAATCCAATGAGTCCGCCGAACAGCGCGCAGACGAGAAAAAAGATCAGCACCCAGGTCTTAAACAGCTTGCGAATCTGGTTCACAAAGGAGTGCAGCGCATAGTAACCATAAAGTCTCATCACGCATCGCCCTCCTCAGTCATATCGAAAAACAGCTGCTCCAGACTTCTACCGTCCTCTGCCAGCTCGTCACGCGTCAGGTTTGCCCGAATCTTTCCTTCCTTCATAATGATGGTTCGGTCCCAAAGCATGTCCACGCTGTCGATCATATGAGTGCTAACAAGAATTGTCTTACCCTCCTGCCGCATCTCCTCGATCAGAAGCTTTAATTCCTTGATTGCGTGCGGATCCAGCCCGATCATCGGCTCATCCAGCAGCAGCATCTGCGGATCCGGCAGCAATCCCAGGCAGATATTCAGCTTCTGCTGCATTCCCTTCGAGAGCTCGTCGCCGAACTTTTTACGCTTGTCGGTCAGCTCAAACCGCTCAAACAGTTCGTCAATTCTCGCCTGATAAGAGGCTCGCCCTGCGTTTAGCGCATTAAAATGGCCGGGGCGGCGCCCCGCATTTCCGCTATTAGATCCCGCATTTCCGCCCAATTTATACGCCCGCGCGATAAATTCCATATGCTCAGACACGGTCAGGTTCGGATACAGCGAGGGCATCTCCGGTATGTAGCCCAGCAGACGGCGTGCTTCCGGCGTTTTGTTAGAAAAATTCTTTACCGTAATTTCGCCCTCATATTTCAGAAAGCCGATCATCGCCTTGATGATCGTACTTTTTCCGGCGCCGTTCGGCCCAAGCAAAACCGTCACTGTCCCCGGATCCAGATGAAAGCTCAGATCATCGCAGGCCAGCACCTTGCCGTATTTTTTTGTCACATGTGATACATTCAACATTTTTCTTTTCTCCTTTGATTCAATCCCCGCCTTACAACAGGCAAATTTCTTTTTTCACTATAAATGGATTCCACATACAGAACAACCAGAAAATTCTGATCTTTTCCTTAAGATCATGTAAAGCTCAGATAAATTCTCGCTGCTATATACTCTCATACATACCTCACGGCAACTGCAAGGTACTATCCTGAACAATTCCAGATTTTCCTTTCAGTTCACCTGCTGCGACCGCATGAGCATCCAGGCTGTTCCGAGTGCCAGGACAAGCGCCAGCATTCCCACGATCGGCCACATGCCGGAAGGAACTGCCATGATTCCTTTTGCGATTCCCTGAAATACCGCCAGGCTCTCTGTCTCCGGCTCAAACAGGACATCTGCCACCCTTGGCCATCCAATCCAGAACATCATCCAGAGAATAAAAAATACGGTTCTCACTGTCTGCCCGAACCGATTGCACAGTGCCCCAAAGAGGGCAGCTGCGGCAGGCAGCCCCAGCACAGCCGCTATACCATACCGCAACAGGATCGGAAAAATGGCAAATTCCGGTTCCTCTGTTGGATACAGCCGGACATTCAGCGCATCCTCCGCCGCAGCCAGCACCAGCAAAACCGCCATTCCAAATGCGCTTAAGACCAGATGATTCAAAAGCACGGACACAAAAAAATCTTTTCTTGTACAGCCAAGGGAGATCTGCGTGTGAAAATGCGACGTATAATCCTCTCCAAAATTCGCAAACAAAAATACAGCGCCTGCAAATGCCGCAAGGATCGTCGCAAGCGGAAATGTCCCCTCTCCTTCATCGATTGCAAACTTCATCAGAATAGCGAGAACAAGCATCCCCGCTAAAAAGAAACCCTGTACGAGCAGCAAAACAGCCAGACATGTATTTTCGTTGATCTGAAACTGATTTTTGATCGCTCTTTTCATCGTAATCATATGGAAATCCTCTCCTCACCCTGTCTCACCTGCACAGTTCTATTTTTCGCAGACATCTCAGGCTCACCGCTCCAGCCGCCGCCTCACCTGCGCACTTCCATTTTTCGCAGACATCTTACGCTCACCGCGCCGGCTGCCGCGTACAGCACAAGTCCAATCACCGGCATCAGGGGAGAATGCAGCCATTTTAGAACGTTCTGATTTAAAATCGACCTTTCCCCCTCCAGTCCCGCCATCACCCCGCAGAAAAAGGCAAAGCCCCCGGCAAGCACGGCATTGAAAATAATCCCGAGAGTTCTATATCGTAAAGAAACCATGCCAAAAATGATTCCGATAAAGACCGCAAACATCTCGGCTGCAAAGATCAGCGGCAGCCACTCCGCCCAAAATGTCCCCATACCAGACACGGAAAAAAGCCAGGCGATGCCGAACACAACCAGTATCACGACTCCCTCACAGAGCCACATACTCAAAGCAGTCAGCCTTCTCGTGGCATTCATGGAAATCATCGTCGTAATGGTATTGTTAAAAAAAAATGTCGGACAGATCCATACGGTTACGCCGCCTGCAAGCAGAAAATAAGGCGGAAAATCTTCCAGAAACGCCAAGGCCATCCCCCATGACAGCTGCCAGCCTCCGCCCGTTTCTTCACTCACGATCGGCGCCAGCAGATCCCAGAATACCGTGATGATCAGAGCGTATCCAAGCATCTGCAGGCAAATTCTGCCAAAGAAGCAGAGCATGCGCAGTGTGCGGGATGTCTCCGCCATCTCGGGCTTTATGACTTCCTTTCTTTCGTTTTGAGCCGCTGTCCTAAAACTATTATCTACATTCATTTGCTTTCCCCTCGCTCACGTATCAGTTTTTTATGTTCACGCTGAGCGTTTCCATGTAACGCATAAACATATACTCTGATACTCCAGCGCTCCTTCTCTCTGTTTTTCGTTCTGTCCTGCGCCGGTTTTCTTATGATCAATGTTCTTCCCCACACAGCGCCACGAACAGCTTCTGCAGGCTCACCTTCTGGACCGTTACATCAGCACCTCCCCGCGCAAATCCGGGAGCCCCGCCTGCCTGACCGCGCTCCTCCACAGTGTCTGCATCCGTCAGCCGCTCCGCCCGCTCATTTTTTTCCGCGTCACCCAGCTTCGGAGCCAGAATTGTCACACTCTTGCTGCGGCCCAGCCGCTCCACATGATGCTGCGTATATCCCGCGGTCGCGCGGTCTACCTCATCTTCGCGTCCGCTGACACACCAGGCCCTCTCCAGCAGCTCCTCCAAGTTTTCTTTTAAAAGAATCTTTCCCTCGTCCAGAAAAATCACTTCCTCGAAAATGTCCGCTGCTTCCTCGATGATATGTGTCGAAACCACAAAGGTCCGTCCGGTCTCCGCAAATTCCTCCAGCAGAAGGTGATAAAACTTTTCCCTCGCGACCACATCCAGCCCCGCGACCGGCTCATCCAGGAATGTAAACTCTGCCCCACTCGCGAGCGCCACGACAATCGTCACCATCGAGAGCATGCCCTTGGAGAGCTTGCTGATCTTCTTCTTCGTGTCCAGCCCGAACTCCGCTACGAGACGATCCGCCATCTTCTGGTCCCAATGTGGAAGAAACAGCGACGCGATCTTCAGATACTCTTTCACCTTCATTGTATTCGCACTGTTTCCGACCATCGTATTCAGCTCCCGCGAAAAACAAAGATGGGAAAGTGCCTTCGGATTCTCCCAGACCGGCTCCCGGACGACTGCCGGCTGCAGGTCATTTTTTACGCCGCTTGCCCCGTTTTTTGCCGCACTGTTTTTAGCAACACTGTCTTTTGCAGTTCTATCTTTTGCGACACTGTTTTTTGCAGTGCAGTCTTTCCTCTTCCGGTTTTCCTGGTCTCCATCGCATGCAGAAATAAACTCCACCGATACACTTCCTTCCGTCGCCGGATTCTGCGAGCTTAAAATCGACAAAAGCGTCGTCTTTCCCGCACCATTACGTCCGATCAGACCATAGATTTTGCCCTGCTCCAGCTCCAGATCAATACCATGAAGCACCTCTTTCTCCCCATATCGCTTCACGATACCGGATGCCACCATTTTGCTCATACCTTTTCCTCCTCGTAATTCCCTTATCTTGATTGTTCATGCCCCTCCGCATCTATATAATCACGAAGGCTCGTTATTTTCTCATCTACATTGATCAATTACGATCAATCCCTATTTCTCCTGGCCTTCTCAATCCGTTACGGTTGCTTCATTATTTTTCCTGACCTTTTCGATCCGTTACGCCTGCCCGTCATTTTCCCGGATCATCTCAATCAGCTCGTCTGTAGTGATTCCGAGGCTGGCGGCCTCCGCCATCAGCCTTTTCACATAGTCATCGTAAAAGTTCTTTTTTCTCTTCTCCATAATCTTCTTTTTCGCCCCCGCCTGGACGAACATTCCGATGCCCCTCTTTTTATAAAGAATGCCCTCGTCCACGAGCAGATTCACGCCCTTCGCAGCCGTCGCAGGATTGATGGTGTATGCCCGGGCCAGCTCGTTCGTACTGGGCACCCTCTCCTCCTCCAGCAAAATATCCCGCAGGATATCGTTCTCTATCATCTCTTTGATCTGAATGTAAATGGATTTTTCCTGCGAAAGGATTTCATTCATTTACTCACTTCCTTTCATGCACATTCCGAAGTGTTATTGAAAATCGTTTTTTCATAATGTGCTGTTTCCAATGCACCAAAATCTATACTTTCGGTTTCGTCCGCGCATTCGCAAGTTCATTGGTTAATTACTCATGTAATGAACCATATCACCGATAAGGTATCTTGTCAAGCTATTTCTTCTTTTTGCGATCGGCAATTTTGTATCAGCAGAACACAGACGGGATTTATAATTGTTATTTTTCGTTGACAAAAAAGGAAATGTGAGTGATACTGACTATTATAATGTGACCCCAAAAATTTACGGCGCTCGTACCTGGAAATCTCGAGGGTCAACGGGCAACAAAATTTCAAGTTTGAAGCTTTTTCGTGTCCGTAAGCCTGCGGCAGCCTTTATAAATTATAAATCGAATTCGCTGCAAAGGAGGTACCTATGGCAGCTCATGATGTGAAAATAAACGTAATGAAAACCGTCTCCGAGGGGACAAAGGAAATTATTTTAAGACGTGCAAAAATACCGGGGCTGGAGGAGCTTTTCCAGAAATACCCGGCACTTGCGCTCGTGCATGGCGATGTCTGTGATATGATTTATGCCAGCGATCTGGCGCAGAAGGCCGCAGATGTGCAGGTATTTGAGATTATGGGCAGCTGCCCGCAGCATCTCACCTGCCTGGGCATTCTCGGCGACGCCTCCGCTGTAGAGGAAGCGGTCGCCAGGATAAAGAAAATCCTATAACTCCCGTATTCACTTGTTTATAGCATTCCAATTGTTGCAAGATAAATATGCAGATTTCGTGTCAAATAGAGACTTCTATTTGATACAAAATCTGCTGTTAATGGATAGCTGAAATAAAAAACTGTCTGCTAATTATACTGATTTCTTTAATAGCAGAGAAAGCACTCTGGGTCTTGCTCCCTTTCCGTATTTAAAATTCAAAGCATGGCGGATTATTTCCGGTATATAATACTTATCATTTTCTATTTGCAAATACCCTTCCTGCTTCATTATTCGTTCTTCTTCCTGTGTCAGATTAAATGTAGTGCTGGAAAAAGGCAAAACCTTCTTTTCGGCTGAAGCATTTTCAAGTTTATCAAAAATCGGTCCAAGTGCCTTGATTTCATTCTTTATCTCCGTAATCTTATCGTTCGAACATTTCGATACAGCGGCTTTAATTTCCGCAGGCATTAAATACCGATCTGTATAAACCATTTTTCCCTCATTCTCTGTTGCTTTTTCCAGGAACCGGATAATATCTCTTGCCTGCAGTTGCCCATTAAAGTCTGACAAAGCAGCTAAAATCCATCTGGATGAGTTTGCCTCATTCGATGTCGGTTTGCCCAGCTTTACCCCCCATAGCTTGTGAAGAGATCGTTCAATCACCTCACCTGGTGCCATTTCAAGAGAAACTTCTTCCTGATAAAAATCTGGAACTGCCTGACTTGTTAGCCAAACTGCCAGCCTTAACGCCTCGGTACCTGTCCACCGTAATTCAAATGGACGATACAATGAATAAAACTGTTCAAAATTATTAGATATAGAATCTCTTGCCATATCCTTTCTCAGAAATATCATCAAACCAAAATTTTCGTATATTTCCTTTATCTCAGTCAGTAAGTCCCGGCAAAGCGCCTTGATTGCATTCTTCTCGTTTTCAACTGGTGCAGTTGATTCAAAAATCTCCTCCAACCCATCAATTAAGAATACAACCTCAATATTTTTCTTCTTCAATTCTAGATCCAAGGCTTGAAGTGACTGGTATTCATTGTTCAAGGTTTCTAAAATAAGCTTTTCCCATATTTTCTTCCATCCTAAAACATCATGCGATTCTCTCAAGGTCTTCAGCAAACGATTTTTATTATCCAGATAAGCTGAATTACTGATTTTCCCTTTCATTCCTGATTTATTATAATTAGAAATCGCCTTTTTCATAACTTCTGAAAATCCTGCCGCATTAGATGAAGCAAGCATCGGGACTGCAAGTATCGAATTCCCTTTAGAAGTCATTTTTTCTTTTGAAACGCTTCTATCTATATTCGCAATAAATTTTCCCCAATACAGACTTCTCAATATTTCTCTGTATAAAAAAGTTTTTCCAGAACCCTTCGCTCCCATAATTACCACGTCGGGAATTGTATTACCATAGCTACTTATCAGATGCTGAATTGAATCCGTCATTAAAACTTCAAGAGCGCCATTGCCCTCTGCAGTAATTTGCTTTTCTGCAAAATTGTGAATCCTCTCGATTGCTTCTTTCCTCGACAGCACAGATTCTGGTTTTGCCTCTATTTGTTTCGGGCAATAACTATTCCTGACAATTTCAAGAATCTTTTTATAAAAATCTCTTTCCCCTAAAACTCCCATTATCTGCGGCAAAGATTCCAGTCGCACTAATTCACTGGCAAAAGGCAGTTCTGTCACGATATCATCAGTGATTGATACATTTTCGTCAGTAGTATATTGATCATACACAGCAACTAACTCACTGATAATATCAGCTGTATCTGTCCCATCCTGTACCATTGTCAATAAAATTTCCGGAATTTTTGAGTTTTCATTCAACGGCAGCCCTTTTCCTAATTGCTGCAATAAAATCTCCGTACCTTTTACTGATTGATAGGATGTAGATGTCACCAGATATTTTTTCACCCTGGGGTCAAACAACAATGGGGCTGAAAATTCGCTCAATCCTGCCCGCAAATCGACCAGTACCAGTTCCGCACCAGTCTTTTCCCCTATTCTTGACAATGCTTCTGCCAGAGCATATTTTTTTTCATAGCTGTTGGCCAGGCTTTCTGGACTTGAATACATATCCAGAAGTTGTTGTACATATCTGTATGTTGGCAAAACAATATGTTCTACCCGGCTTTTTTCCGTTTCTATCCGGATCTGCTGTTTCGATATCACTTCTGACGCAATATCTACAACATCTTCTATTTTATCTTTTTCCTGTATTAGCTCCAGTAAGTCAAGAAAGCTGAAAATCTGTTCTTCTTCATTAGAAGTCAACCATGTTATCCCCGGAGCCTCTATATCCGCATCAACAATGAGCAGCTTATTAGTATTTTTAACATCCTTCAGCGACGACCATGCTCTAACAAATGCCAGCAAAGACAACGTGCGCCCAACGCCACCCTTATAAGAGTGGAATGCAATGACCGGAACACCAGGTAATTCTTCTTCAATTAATCCATCATAATAAGCCGATTCCTGATATAAAACATTTTTAAAAAGTGGAATTGTAACATTTTTTTTAGTAGAGTTTTCTTTATTTTCAAAAATAACCTGCAAAAATGCATTTGATAAGTCCAGACGGATCTGCTTTTTTTTGTTATCATACTTTTTACCAAAAATATTGTTCAATATACTTTCAGCTGTTCTTTGTGTATCATTATTATTTACATAGATAATTAATTCATCCGTGTAGGTTTCTATCTCAACAATGGTTTCTCCCCATTTTGCTCTTTCAAGCAATAATTTTCTTTCTACATCCTTCCATGTATACAACAACACTTTCCTCACATCCCTTCTTCAATCCATTCCGCAACGCTTTCCAATGTTTCTTCAATTTTGTCCTCTTTATGATCTTCTTTTATTTGTGTAGGAATACAATATCTGTATAGTTGATGATACATTTCGGCAGAAACCTGTTCTTTATGTATTGTTATCAACTGAGGAAGCTTAAAATTTCCCTGCTGTCCTAACTCTTTAATTAATTTCTGCAGATTATGAGATGTTAAAATATCTTTTCGTATCTCATCCGCTCCATCCAAAATTTTTCTTGGATCCACTTCACGCCACTTATCCAGCAACATCCATTTCAGGCCACATTCAACAGAATAAATAAGCAGCAGTCTTCTACTGTTTACGTCAGAATTGTTTTCACGCATTCTTTTATAAGTCTCGTAATGCTTTTTATATCCCCGTCTATAATCGCGCTTATCTGCTGTTAACAACTCATTCTCCCTTCTGATCCTAAACCTTCGAAATATAACGCTTCATAAAACACCTTAACTGACAATAATTTTAGCATGCAGAAAAAGAAATAACAAGGCACATCCAGATATTTTATAAATCTTAAGCACCTTCTATCAATGTCCATCTATCATAATTTCTAATAATAGTTTTCTTCCACCGCCCTGCGGTTTACGGACTCCACAAACGCAGCCACCTGCTCCATATCCGGCTCGTCCGGAAGACAACTGACCCGAATGGCATGTTCCATTCTTTGCTCATATTCGGAAAGGATTCGGTAAAAATCATCGGAAAGCACTCCCGGTTCGGACATAAACTCTCCGCGCCGGATGCTAAGCAGCAGATCCAGATCTCCTGCCTGCGTCCGGTGTGTGCGGATTTCTCCCTTTTCCAGAATGTCAATTGCCATCATATACAGGCGAATCAGGTGCATGGCATGCTTATTCAGATGGTCATCATCCTTTTTGTGATTCCTCTTGCCGACCTTGTCATACTCCCGGATCACGTTATTCATGGAAACAAGCATGTCTTTATAGTCACGCAAAGGGAGATGCTTATAATCAGCGTCGATAAATATTTCCGTCTCCAGCTGCGGATTTTCTGCCTGGTCAATATAAATCCGAAGCGTTCCCCGGTCAAAAGCTCTGCATTTCTGCTGCATATCCTCCCAGGCGTTTTTCGCAGAATTCATGATATGACGCTCCCGCTCCTGCTGTGGAACCGAATCCCGCGCTATCGCGTTCTGGAGCCTGCGGAGCTGTGCGCTGGCATATCCGCCAAAGCTTCTGGCAGCCCGCTTACTCAGAAACAGGGATTTATGTTCCAGAATTTCCCGCCCAATCTCCGTACAGACCAGGTACTGGTCTTCATCCAAGCCGAGCAGCTCAATCCCCCGAAAATCAACATCGCTGTTTTCGTTGTTGGTTCCATAAGCATAGCTTCCGCCAAGTCCCAGCAGGGCGATGCGTCTGCCCAGGTGCTCATCCGTGCGCAGGAAATTGTACGGTTCGGTGAGCATCAGCCGCCTGAAATCCATAGCCTCCGGATCTGTCTTAATACAATCTGTCATACTACTGTCAGGATTCATCACGATCTGTCCTTTCCATCGTTCAGGGGCAGGATTTTCACCTTAGAAGTCAGACCGGCATACCGCTAACTGAGTTCCCCAAAACTCACCCTGGCACGTCAATTCCATCTCCCCCGGATCTCGTCCAGAAGCTCCATCACGCAAAGGGTGTGCGCATGCGGCATTTCTTCACATTCCAACGCGCCCGCCTCCAGTGCACGTTTGCAGGCGAGCACCTCATATTCATAACCCGTGATCTGCTGCGGCTGCGGAATCGTTTCTACCAGTTCGTATTGATTGTTATAGATACGAATTTCCTCATAATTATTGGTGTTTTCCACCTCCAGGCGGCCTTCCGTGCCAAAGACAATGCCCCGGCGGTCTGAGACAGCCTCCATGGTGTTGAACAGTCCGGCGATCGTTCCGTCCGGATACACCAGATTGATAAACTCGGACTTATCTACGCCCGTCTCATGGAGTACCATGGATGTCGAAAGACTCTGCACATCATCGCCCAGCGCCCAGGTCGCGAAATTCAATGTATACACGCCCAGGTCCAGCAACGCTCCGCCGGCCAGCTCCGGCCGCACCAGGCGCTCCTTGTCCAAAAGGGAATAACCCAGATTCGCGGTCAGGCCGACGATTTTACCGATCCTGCCGCCGCCGGGACGGCTTTTGCCAGCTACAATCTTCTCTGCATTTTTCTGGCTCGCAGATGCTTCATAACCATGCGCTGCATTCGATACGGACGGATCCCAGCTAAAGTCCTCCTCTCCAAACAACAGCTTTCTCAGCATCACAGACTGCGGAGTATAGCGCGTCCACATGGCTTCCGTGATAAAGACCTTCTTCTGATGCGCAAGCTCCAGGACTTCGCGCGCTTCTGCCGCATTCTGTGTAAATGCTTTCTCACACAGCACCGGCTTTCCATAATTAATGCACAGCTTTGCATGCTCGCAGTGGAGCGAATGCGGTGTGGCGATATAGACCAGATCCACCTGGTCGTCCCGCAGCATTTCTTCATAGCTTCCATAAAACTTTTCAGCCCCGTATTTTTCAGCAAATGCTTTCGCGCGTCCGCCATCGCGGGCTGCGATCGCGTACAGATTGACCTCATCCATCTGTGAAACCGTCGCCGCCATCGTCGTCGCGATTCTTCCTGCTCCCAAAATAGCTAAATTCATTTTTTTCATGTGCGCCATCCTCTTTCTTTGCTTACCTCATCGCTAACGAGTGAGAAACCCCAGAGCGCTCCACCACTCTGGGGTTTCATACTTATGCTTATTAATTTTATTTGCCTGATAAAAAAGATATCACAAGAAAACAAAATATTCAACCCCTGTTCCAGCGCCAAAGAATAAAAAGCTGTGGTTTAACCGAATCCCAGATTTTTTGCCT
>JAJBVE010000096.1 GCA_020859995.1 Clostridiales bacterium | reverse complement strand
TAAAATCACTATGGATTTCTTTTTCAAGTGTCCAACTTCATTATGCAATCAACCGAAAAATAATAAAGGCCGAACTGTACACTATATTTTTTATAATTAATTTTCTGAAAGGAGGCGTGTCCTCTGTTGGATAGACTGATAGAAATCAACAGCTACCCGGTCGCGTGTGTGCTTGACCTGCTGCTTGAAGATAAATCAACCAAGAAAAATATAATCTGGGCTACGGATACCTACGAGGAATTCGGGGAAGAATTCTCAGATAAGGTGCAGATGAACGCGAATTCGCTACTCAGACGTACCGGCATCATACGCCCACGAATACAGAAGTCTCAGGAGGCACAGGCTGAGCGAACGCGAAAGAAAGCGGAGGTGTTCACACCTGCGTGGCTGTGCAATAAAATGAATAACAACCTCGATGAGGATTGGTTCGGACGGAAGAATGTATTTAACACGGAGAACGAGGATCATACATGGACGGTAACCGAAGGGAAAATCGAATTTCCAAAGCGAAAAAAGTGGCAGCATTATGTGGATTCTCGCCGACTCGAAATTACCTGCGGAGAGGCACCGTATCTTGTTTCTCGCTATGATGTATCGACGGGTGAACTGATTGTCCCACCGATACGGCGTATTGGAATGCTTGACAGAAAGTTAAGAATTGTAAATGAAAACACCGATACATATGAGGAATGGCTGAAATGGACAATCCGTGCGTTTGAGTCATCGTATGGATATGAATATCAGGGTGACAATGTTCTAATCTCACGAATCAATCTGCTTTTGACATTCGTGGAGTATTATGAAGAACGCTGGGAGCGGCAGCCTGATGAGAAGTTGTTGCAGCAGATAGCAAATAAAATTGCCTGGAACATTTGGCAGATGGATGGCCTCAAAGATACAGTACCGTTGGGCAAGCCATATGAGGAGTTCCACCAACTTACCCTCTTCGATATGATGGGCATTGAAGATGAAAGTGAAAATGCACCGGAAGCGGTGCCGTGTAAGATATTTAACTGGAGAGGCAAGTCTTCTCTAAAATTCATGGATTTGAAGGAGATATGAACTATGGGAAAGAAGTTGTTTGATTATGTGATTGGAAATCCACCATATCAGGAGGAACAGGTTTCAGAAAATGCTGATGGTTCTTTAAAGAACTATGCACCACCGGTTTATGATAAATTTATGGATGCTGCCTTTGGAGTGTCAGAAAGGGTTGAGCTAATTCATCCAGCAAGATTTTTGTTTAATGCTGGTTCCACTCCAAAAGCATGGAACGAAAAGATGCTTAATGATAAACACTTCAAGGTGCTTTATTACGAGGAGGATGGACATAAAGTTTTTCCAACGCTATCAACGCCTCTTAGAGGTGGTGTTGCTATTACCTATCGTGATTGTGGGAAAGATTATGGCGCGATATTGGCATTTACTAAATATCCAGAGGTAAATGATATTTTACACAAGGTTATTTATGATAGTTCCTTCGAAACATTAATGGACATTGTTTATTCCCGAACTGCATACCGTCTTACGGAGGTTATGCATACAGATCATCCGGAGGCTCGATATAAAGAAGATGAAAACGGCAAAAATATAGGATTACTGAGTAAGGGACACGATTACGATATGTCATCGAACATCATGAATTTAATACCAGCAATATTTCATGATGAAAAGCCTGAAGACGGGAGAGATTATATCCAGATTCTGGGCAGAGTAAATAATAAGCGTATCTATAAATATATTCGCCGGGATTATGTTAAGACTGTAGATAACCTGGATTATTATAAGGTTTATGTGGCGCAGGCTAATGGTAGCGGAGAGTTTGGGGAAACCATGAGCGAGCCAGTTGTTGAAGGTCCAGGCGTAGGTTCAACGGAAACATTCCTGAGTATAGGTAAGTTTCAGACTGTTGAAGATGCTCGTGCGGTTGAAAAATATATAAAAACAAAATTTGCTCGTACTTTACTCAGCGTGTTGAAAGTAACTCAGAATGGCAATAAACCTGTCTGGAAGATGATTCCGCTTCAAGACTTCACCACCGACTCCGACATTGACTGGTCGAAGTCAATTCATGAGATTGACCTGCAGTTATATCGCAAGTACGGCCTAGATGAGAAAGAAATCGAGTTTATTGAAACACACGTAAAGGAGATGGCATGATGGCAGCGATTAATATAAAAACATCTTCAAAGGTCACTCCGCAGTGTTATGCCTATACCACTCCTGGCGTACCTGCGCATGATGGCTGGACGAAAATAGGTTTTACGGAGCGAGATGTAGAGACTCGTATTAATGAGCAGACGCATACTGTAGGTGTTGCGCATAAGACTTGGTGGGCTATGCGTGCTGCGTATATGACGGAACCCTACGGAACATTTACGGATAAGGATTTTCATGCCTATCTGAAAAAGCTCGGAGTCTCCCGCGAAGCAGGAACAGAATGGTTTCTCATCGAACCGAATACTGCCCGTGGAAATTTTATTGACTTCACGCAGAATCATGGTTCCGTATCGGAGAAGGATGCTGATGCAGCAATTCCATATAAACTTCGTGATGAACAGGCTGAAGCTGTACAGCGGACTGCGGATTATTTTGGAGGCAGAGAGTCGGCAGAATTTTTGTGGAATGCAAAGCCGCGTTTCGGGAAGACTCTGTCTGCCTATGATTTGTGCATGAAGCTCGGCGCACAGAATATCCTCATTGTTACAAATCGCCCTGCTATCGCAAATTCATGGTATTCGGATTACGAGACTTTCTTTGGTCCGCAGTCGGGTTACATCTTTGTGAGTAATGTGGACGGCATTAAGGACAAAAAGTTCGTATATAGTCGTGAGGAATACAGAAATAAAGTCCTTACAAGCGATGACGACAGCATTAAAGGCTGCATTGAATTTGTCAGCTTGCAAGATTTGAAGGGATCTATTTATTTCGGCGGTCATGTTGACAAGCTGTCAGAAGTCAGCGCTGAGCATGGCATGACATGGGATATTCTTATTATAGATGAAGCCCATGAAGGTGTTGATACCTACAAAACCGATACGGCATTTAATCATATTCGCCGCAAATGGACGCTGCATCTTTCCGGGACACCATTCAAGGCGCTTGCAAATGATAAATTCCCGGAAAGCGCAATCTATAACTGGACTTATGCAGACGAGCAGAAAAAGAAGCGTGATTGGGATTCTTCCAGCGAGCTTGAGAATCCGTATGCCAATTTGCCTCGACTTTCTCTTTTTACATACCAGATGTCCGACATTATCCGGGACAAGGTGAAAAAGGGCATAGAATTGGCTGACGATGATATTGAAGAGTACGCCTTTGACCTGAATGAGTTTTTTGCGACAAATGAGTCTGGAAAATTCATTCATGATTCGGATGTCGACAAGTTCCTTGACGCCATGACACGGCAGGAGAAGTTTCCGTTTTCCACTCCTGAACTCCGGGATGAATTGAAACACACATTCTGGATACTGAACCGTGTGGCAAGCGCAAAAGCACTTGCTAAGAAACTGAAACTACATCCCGTATTCAAAGATTACGAGATTATTCTGGCTGCGGGTGACGGGAAATTAGATGACGATGATGAAAACGAAAAGTCCTATGACAAGGTGGTAAAGGCAATCGCTGAACACGATAAAACCATTACACTTTCCGTAGGACAGTTGACTACGGGAGTTACAATTCCTGAATGGACGGCAGTTCTCATGCTTTCCAATATGGCAAGCCCTGCTCTTTATATGCAGGCTGCTTTTCGTGCGCAAAATCCGTGTCTGTTTACAGACAGCAACGGCAATTCATACAGAAAGCAGAATGCTTATGTGTTCGATTTTGACCCTGCCCGTACCCTGACGATTTTTGAGAAATTTGCCAATGACCTGATTCCTGAAACTTCTGGAGACAAGGGTGACTTTGACAGCCGTAAGCAGCACGTGAGGGAGCTTCTTAATTTCTTCCCGGTCTATGGCGAAGACGATGAAGGCTCAATGGTAGAACTGGACGCAGAGAAAGTCCTTACGATTCCTCGGCATATCCATGCCAGAGAAGTCGTAGAGCGCGGCTTTATGTCCAACTTCCTGTTTGCGAACATTGGCGGTATTTTCGGCGCGCCGAAAGAAATTATCGATATCATCAACAATATGCAGGCAATCGAGGAGCCGAAAGCCCTCACTCCTGCTGATGTAGATGAGACGACAGCGGACACTCTGAATCTCAATGAAGATGGAGAAGTTGAAATTCCGAGAGAACAGGTCATTGGTACAGCCAGTGAGCTGTTTGGAGATAAGGTTTATGCGGATGTTGATGAGCAGTTGGAAGCCGCTGTAGAAGAAATTCAGCGGAATGTGGATTTGACACCAAATCCCAAGAAGGATGAGCTTAAGGCACTCCGTGAGAAGTTTTCTAAGCCGATTGCGGATACGCTTATGGAATCCGCCAAGGCACAGTATGGTGGCGATTTAAGGAAATCTACTCAGAACCAGTTGGAGCGCAAAATCCAGGAAACCACTGACACTGTCGTAAACCGCGAATATGGTGATTTTACGATTCGTGACCATCAGCTTGCCAGAGAACATGAGGACAGAATTCATGAGGCACAGCAATCTGGCGCTTCTATGGTAGAAATCACACGTATTGATGAGGAGTATACTGCCAGACGTCTACAAGGCTATCAGGACATGGTGGAAAATATCAACAGGCAGCTTCACAGTAACGAGACTGTGAAGAAAGCAGCGGAAACTATCGTTGAAACCGTTGAGACGGAGAAGCTGAATGCCCAGAAGGATTCTATTGAAGGAAGTGTCCGTGACCATTTGCGCGGATTCTCCCGTACTATTCCTGCGTTTCTTATGGCCTACGGCAATGAAGGCACTACCCTTGCGAACTTTGACACACTTGTACCGGAAGATGTCTTCTGGGAGGTTACTGTCAATCCGCAGAACGGTCAGGGTGTGACACTCGATCAATTCCGTATGTTGCGCGATGGCGGGGATTATACGACAGAAGCCGGTGAGCAGAAACACTTTGATGGACATCTTTTTGATGAGGTTGTATTCAACGACGCTGTTCAGGAGTTCCTGAAAAGGCGGGCTGACCTTGCGAATTACTTCGAGCCGGAACACACGGGAGATATTTTTGACTACATTCCGCCGCAGCGTACAAACCAAATTTTTACGCCTAAAAAGGCTGTCCAGGATATGGTGGACAGGCTGGAGCAGGAAAATCCCGGCTGCTTTGATGACCCGGACGCAACCTTCGCCGACCTGTATATGAAATCGGGGATGTACATAACGGAAATTGTAACAAGGCTCTATCAAAGCAAGCGCATGAAGGCGCTTTATCCTGATGATGCTGAAAGGCTGAATCATATCTTTGCCAAGCAAGTGTATGGGTGTGCGCCGACAGAAATAATATATCGTATTTGCCTGCGTTATATTCTCGGATTCAGTGACGAGATACACATTGAAAAGAATAACATTCGTCTTTGCGATACCCTGGAATACGCAAAGAACGGAACAATGGATGCAGAAATGCGGAAATTGTTTGATTTGTAAAGGCATCGTCAGGATAGAGAGGAGAACCACACTATGGCACGAAGCAAGACGATAAAACTATTTTTGATGGATGGCGAAGCAACTGGGCGGATAAAATGCTCTCTTGCCAACTGGACAGGCATTGCCTATAAGATTCCGAGGACGGCACTCGATAAGTGCAAGAATATTGAATACCTGCAGCAGAGCGGCGTATATTTCCTGTTCGGTACAGATGAAAAATATGACCAGATTGTTTATGTAGGACAGGCAGGTGTCAGGAAGAATGGAAAAGGTCTGTTGCTTCGTGTGCAGGAACCGCATAACTCTATTGACTGGACAGAGGCGGTCATGTTCACAACGACAAACAACTCATTCGGTCCCACGGAGATAAGCTATCTTGAGAATCGTTTCTGCAATCTCGCATTGGAAGCAGGTCGCTATCAGGTGAGAAATGGGAATGATCCCAATCCCGGCAATATCACCGAGGAGACAGAAAGTGAGTTGGAGGAGTTCATCGACTATGCTAAAATAGTCATGGGCGCGCTTGGACACAAGGTTTTTGAACCGCTTATGTCTCAAACATCCGAGGCAGAGAAAGATGAACCTCTGCTTCATATGGACTATAAAAAAGGTCATGCTACTGGAAAAAGGACAAGTGATGGTTTCGTAATTCTCAAAGGTAGCACCATCAATCCGGCGACAACAAAGAGTTGTCCAGAAAATGTACTTAAGGCTCGGCAGAAATATGCTGACAGAATAAGCGATACATTTGAACTGACAGCGGATATTCTTATGACGAGCGCCAGTGCAGCGGCAGGATTTATTGGCGGAGCATCGCTGAGTGGCAATGCTCTGTGGCATGATGAACAAGGGAAATCCCTCAAGCAGATAGAGGGATAGTTTGGAGAGGCTATGTTCGGAAAGAAACCAAAGCCAAGAAGAGACCTTCCGGCGATAGACATCACAAAGAAGCCGGTCAAAGGAATGTTCGGCAGAACTAAAATGGTGCCGACTACCAAGAAGGAACAGCGCCAGATGAAAGCAGTCCTGATGAAGAAATATCCGGACCGCTATTTTGTCGATGACCTGAAGGAGTATAATTCAGTAAAGCAGGACTTGTCGTGGATTGACCGCATTGAAGAATTTGATGCATTTATGGACGATTGACAGATAGGGACACTTTTTGGCGATAGCTAAACCTTTTGGCGATAGCCCATACTTTTTGGCGATAGCTTTGATGGAAAGGAAGGTGGGGACAAAACCTATGCAGACGGCAGCAGCAAGACAAAATTTCAGAATGTCGAGCGGCGGGATTTTCCCTGCCTGCGCACGGAGCAAAAGTCGCAGAAATGCCTGTTTTTCAAGCATTTCAAGCACTTCTGCCCTGACTTACACAGAAACCCCTTGTATCAAAGATGGCGTCGGGATAGATCCAGCAGCAGGTACCGGCGGAATGCTCATCGAAGCCATCCGGTATATGAAGAACGACAAGCTGACTTATGGGCGAATTTACGGTCAGGAGAAAAATCTGGCCACATCTGCGATTGCCAGAATGAACCTGTTCCTCCACGGAGCGATTGATTTCCAGGTTACGCAGGGAGATACGCTTCGCTCTCCGAATTTCCTGGAGGGTGGGCAGCTGAAAACATTTGAATGTGTAATTGCCAATCCCCCATTTTCCCTGAAAAACTGGGGTGCAGATCAATTTGCATCAGATATTTATGGCCGCAATCTATGGGGATGCCCTACTGACTCGAACGGGGATTTCGCATGGCTTCAGCACATGGTGAAATCCATGGATGAGAAGAACGGACGATGCGCGGTAGTTCTTCCACAAGGGGTTCTTTTCAGAGGTGGTAAAGAAGGAGAAATAAGAAGGCAGTTAGTTGAGTCCGATAAACTGGAATGCATTATCACACTGGTTGGCGGTGTATTTTACAGCACCGGAGTTTCTGCATGTATCCTTCTGTTAAATAATAATAAAACGCATAATCATAAAGGCAGGATCTGTATGATTGATGCGTCCACAATCTATACACCTCAGAGAGCTCAGAACATCATGACGGAAGACGATATCAAAAAGGTCTATGATTTGTTTCTGTCATACGAGGATCAGATTGAGCGTGCAAAGATTGTCACACTGGATGATGTCAGAGCAAAAGATTATACGCTTGCCATCAACAATTATATTGAAAAACGTGAACAGGAAACAGTCTCTCCTGCTGAAGTGCGTAGACAATATTATGAGGCACTTGAGGAAGTGATCCAGGCAGAGACAAAAATGAAACGACTGCTGTTAGAAGGAGGCTATGTCAATGAGTAAGAGAATTACAATTGAAGAATTACAGACCTACCTCTGGAATTCGGCAGTGCTTCTTCGCACCAGCATTGATGCCGGAGCTTATAAGCAGTATATTTTCCCACTGCTCTTCTTCAAGCGTATCTGCGACGTGTATGATGAGGAATGCGAACAGATTCTGATTGACTACGATGGAGACGAAGAAGCTCTGGAATGGGAAGAAAATCATCGTTTTATTGTTCCCAAAGGCGCTCATTGGAATGATGTGCGTGCGGTATCTGAAAATATTGGCGTTGCGATAGTAGACGCATTTCGCAAAATAGAAAACGCAAATTCAGATAAGCTGCAGGGTATCTTCGGTGATGGTGCATGGACAAATAAAAACCGTCTCCCTGACCGCCTGCTGAAAGACTTAATCGAGCATTTCAGCACAAAAACACTATCCATAGCAAATTGTCCGGAAGATGAGCTTGGGCAGGGATATGAATATCTGGTCAAAAAATTTGCGGACGACAGCGGACATACAGCACAGGAGTTCTATACTAATCGAACGGTAGTACACCTGATGACAGAAATGCTCCAGCCAGAATCCGGCGAGTCTATCTATGACCCGACCTGCGGCAGCGCGGGAATGCTTATTTCTGCAATTGCCTATCTGAAAGAGCGAAACAAGGAATGGCGCAACGTCGCTGTTTATGGTCAGGAAATCAATGCACTGACATCAGCCATCGGAAGGATGAATTTATTCCTGCATGGTGTAAAGGATTTCAATATTGTCAATGGAGATACCTTAGCCTCCCCTGCTTTTATTGAGAACGGCGCTCTTAAACAGTTTGATTTGATACTTGCAAATCCGCCATACTCCATCAGCCAGTGGGATCGAGCTGCTTTTGAAAGCGATAAATATGGCAGGAATTTCCTGGGAGTTCCTCCACAGGGACGCGCGGATTATGCCTTTCTGCAGCATATTATTGCCAGCTTAAAGAGCGACACCGGCCGCTGTGCGATTCTTTTTCCTCACGGTGTACTATTCCGCAATGAGGAAAGCTCTATGCGTGAGAAATTGGTGCGCAGTGACAGAGTGGAATGCGTGATTGGACTGGCGCCCAACCTGTTTTACAACTCTCCGATGGAAGCCTGCATTATGATCTGCAGAATGAATAAGCGACCAGAACGGAGAGGTCAGGTTTTGTTCATCAATGCAGTTAATGAGGTGGAACGCAAGAACGCACAGAGCTATCTGGAAGATCGCCATATTCAAAAGATTGCGACTGCATATAAAAACTATGTATCCGATGGCGATTTCGCAAAACTAGCGACAATACAGGAAATTGAAGAAAATAATTTTTCGCTGAGCATTCCGCTTTACGTGAAGCCAGCTATCTCAGAAGCAGATATCGATAACCGTTCTCTGCAGGAACATTATGACAGTTGGAGGGCTTCTTCGGAAATGATGAGGTTGAGTTTTGAAAAATTGAACGCTATGCTGGGAAAGGAGGCCGATATTAATGAGTAGAGTCCTGCTTGGAGATGTTGCAGTTGAGCATAAAGAGACCTGCAAAGGAAGTAAGGCCGGCTATCCTATCGTTGGATTAGAACATCTAACGCCAGAAGAAATCATATTGTCTGCTTGGGATGAAGGCAACGACAATACTTTTACTAAGGTTTTTCGTAAGGGGAACGTGCTATTCGGCCGCAGACGTGCTTATCTTAAGAAAGCTGCAGTAGCCCCTTTTGACGGAATATGCTCTGGAGACATTACCGTCATAGAGGCAAAGGAAGACCGTATCTTGCCCTCGCTGTTGCCATTCGTGATTCAAAATGATGCGTTGTTTGATTTTGCTGTTGGAAAATCCGCTGGGTCGCTCTCCCCTCGCGTCAAATGGGAACACCTGAAAAATTATGAGTTCGAACTTCCGGACATGGAAAAGCAGGAAGAACTGGCCAAGGTTCTCTGGGCTATGGATGACACGAAAAAAGCCTACCAGAAGCTGATTGCGGCGACAGATGAACTGGTGAAATCTCAATTTATCGGGCCTTTAAGCCATGGGAAATACGCTATTCATACCGCTTCCGAGAGGAGGTGTGCATAATGGCGAAATACCGCTTTGAACAGATTGCAATTAACAGTACAGAGAAGAAGAAACCGGTTGAGGAAGATAAATTTACCTATCTTGGCCTTGAACACCTTGATTCTGGCAGTTTAAAGGTCACTCGATTTGGTGCCGATGTTGCTCCTATTGGTGAAAAGCTGGTGATGCATAAAGGGGACGTATTATTTGGTAAGCGCCGAGCATACCAGAAGAAGGTTGCCATCGCTCCTTTTGACGGAATCTTCTCTGCACATGGCATGGTGTTGCGCCCCAACACGGAAGTCATTGATCCTGATTTCTTCCCGTTGTTCATCAGTTCGGATTACTTTCTGGATGCGGCTATCAAAATTTCCGTTGGCTCACTTTCTCCGACAATAAATTGGCGTGACCTGAAAGTGTTGGAGTTTGACCTTCCAGATTTGGAAACTCAGCGAAAACTAGCGGAGATGCTGTGGTCAATAAATGATACGATGGAGGCCTACAAAAAGCTGATTTCAGCTACTGATGAGCTCGTTAAGTCTCAATTTATCGAGATGTTCGGGGTTCCAGGAACCGATCCTTATGGTTGGGGACTCACTACTTTAGGAGAATGCTGTGAATTAAATCCTCGAAGGCCAAAGGATATTAACGTTAATAACGATTACTCTTTTGTAGCTATGCCATCCGTAAGCGATGACGGCAGAATCAATGCCTCCATAACGAAACCATACTCTGAGGTTTGCAAAGGTTTTACCTACTTTGCTGAAAATGATGTTCTTTTTGCAAAAATAACGCCTTGTATGGAAAATGGCAAAGGATGTGTTGCTGTTGGCTTAAAAAATAGCGTTGGCTTCGGTTCCACAGAGTTTCATGTGCTACGGCCGATCGAAGGGATTAGCGACCCTTACTGGTTATATATCATCACCATGTTTCGGAAGTTTCGCACAGATGCTGAAAAAGTAATGACGGGGACGGGCGGTCAACGACGAGTGCCTCTCAATTATTTGAATGAGTATTCGATCGCGTTACCGCCGCTGGAGCTTCAAGAGCAGTTTGCCGCCTTCGTCCGCCAGAGCGATAAATCAAAATTTGAAACTGAACAGGCTCTTGCGGAGCTGACCGCTACATACAAGCGAATTATTTCAGAAAATCTCGGCTGAAATGTTTGTCATGAATTTTCCTCCGACTCATGAAAAACAATTTTAGGAGGAGATTTTACAATGAATCAGGTAATTGATGCTATCAAAAAGGATTTAGAAGGCAAACTAAGTGATGAGCAAATGCAGCTTCTGGAGCAAGTGTTAAAAAAACATTTGCCAGATAATGGAGTGGAGTCGAATACAGAGAATTCCAAGGACTATCTTTCAATGTTTATCTCTGCAAAAAGAGTGGAAGGCTGCTCGGATAAGTCGCTTCGCTATTATGAGTCAACAATTCGTAATATGCTGGAAGCTATTGGGAAAGCGGCTCAGAATGTTACGACCGAAGATTTGCGCGCGTATTTGGATACATATCAGCGGCGAGGCACTGTTAGTAAGGTGACATTAGATAATGTAAGACGTATTTTGTCCTCCTTCTTCTCTTGGCTTGAGGACGAAGACTACATTGTAAAAAGTCCGGTAAGAAGAATTCATAAAGTCAAAACCGGAAAAACAGTCAAGGAAACTTACTCTGATGAGTCCTTGGAATTGATGCGCGACCATTGCGACAATGCCAGGGATCTTGCCATGATTGACCTGCTCTCCTCTACCGGCATTCGCGTAGGGGAGTTAGTGAAACTGAATCGAGATGACGTGGATTTCGAGAACAGGGAATGCATTGTTTTTGGAAAGGGGAACAAAGAACGAAAGGTTTATTTTGACGCAAGAACTAAGATTCATTTAAAAAAATATCTGGACGAGCGTACTGATGATAACGAGGCGCTTTTTGTATCGTTGCTTAAGCCTGCTGATCGCCTTCAGATTAGTGGTGTAGAAATTCGGTTACGCAAAATTGGAAAGGAGTTGGAGCTTCATAAAGTACATCCGCATAAGTTCCGGCGGACACTTGCAACAATGGCAATTGATAAGGGTATGCCGATTGAGCAGGTACAGCAGCTTCTCGGTCATCAAAGCATTGATACCACGTTGCAGTATGCAATGGTAAACCAGAACAATGTCAAGGAATCGCATAGAAAGTTCATTGGATGATGCGCCAGCTGCTTGCAATTCTCAATTTCTAGGGCTCTTTGCTTCAGATATTGCAGTCCAAAATGGATGGCCCCTTCTGCCTGTGAGCAAAGTGATTATGAAACCAATCAGTGGAGAATGGGGTTGCGATGATCCTTTGGCTAAAGGGATAAAAGTCCTCCGAACTGCGAATTTCACAGATGATGGACATATTGACTACAATGATGTAGTAACGAGAACTATCGAACAAAAGAAAATAAATGCAAAAGCTCTACAAGAGGGTGATATATTGATAGAAAAATCTGGTGGTTCAGATACAAAACCAGTGGGACGGGTTGTTTATTATAGGAAAACATCCGAAAATTTCCTGTTCAATAATTTTACAGCTCTTCTGAGACCGTGTTCCAGTGCGTTAAATAACAGATTTTTATTTACCTTCCTGTTTGTCAATTACTGGAATGGTGGAACCAAGCTCTACGAAAACAAGACTACTGGTATTCATAACCTAAAGCTGATGGACTATTTGGAAAACACCTTTATTCCGCTTCCACCACTCTCCCTACAGGAGCAGTTTGCTGGCTTTGCTGAGCAGAGCGATAAATCAAAATTTGATGCTCTGACAGCTTCAAATCTCAATTTATCGAGATGTTCGGGGTTCCAGGAACCGATCCTTATGGTTGGGGACTCACTACTTTAGGAGAATGCTGTGAATTAAATCCTCGAAGGCCAAAGGATATTAACGTTAATAACGATTACTCTTTTGTAGCTATGCCATCCGTAAGCGATGACGGCAGAATCAATGCCTCCATAACGAAACCATACTCTGAGGTTTGCAAAGGTTTTACCTACTTTGCTGAAAATGATGTTCTTTTTGCAAAAATAACGCCTTGTATGGAAAATGGCAAAGGATGTGTTGCTGTTGGCTTAAAAAATAGCGTTGGCTTCGGTTCCACAGAGTTTCATGTGCTACGGCCGATCGAAGGGATTAGCGACCCTTACTGGTTATATATCATCACCATGTTTCGGAAGTTTCGCACAGATGCTGAAAAAGTAATGACGGGGACGGGCGGTCAACGACGAGTGCCTCTCAATTATTTGAATGAGTATTCGATCGCGTTACCGCCGCTGGAGCTTCAAGAGCAGTTTGCCGCCTTCGTCCGCCAGAGCGATAAATCAAAATATACTATAAAGAAACTGATAACAAAGGAGGGACTCTTCAATGTTTAATGAAGACAATACAATTGAGCAGATGATACTTTCAACTTTGCAAAAAAATGGGTGGAATTACGTACCTTCAGATGATTTGCCGAGAGCGTATTCTGATGTTATGGTTGAGCCTATGGTGAAATCTGCGCTGATCCGTCTCAATCCGGAAATTGCAGAGGATCCCTCCCGCGCGGATGAGGTGATTTATAAGCTGCGCACGCTGATATTGTCTGTTCAGCCTCATAATATTGTCACGCAGAACGAGCTGTTCAAAAAGATGGTATTTGAGGAAAATTCCTATCCTTTCGGCAAAGATGGCCGCATGGTGCCGATTCGTTTCTTTGGAACGATGAAAAAGGCTGACTTGAAGTTGAATGAGTATGTCGTTACGAATCAGTGGATTTTCCCGAAAAAAGACGATGGAAAGCGTCTCGATATCGTTTTGCTAATCAATGGATTTCCTGTGGCAATCGGTGAACTGAAAACGCCTGTGAGAAATGCGATTACGTGGCTTGACGGCGCAAAGGACATTCTGTCTTATGAGAAAAGTATTCCGCAGATGTTCGTGCCGAATGTTTTTAATTTTGCAACCGAAGGAAAATGCTATCGTTACGGTTCAGTCTCTATGCCTATGAATATGTGGGGGCCATGGCATACTCCTGATCACAAAACAGAAGGGACTCTGGCGGATGTAAAAATCAGTATTGCGGACATGATTACGCCAGAAAAGGTCATGGATATTTTTCAGTTCTTCACGATGTTCGCTACGGATAAAAAGTACAGAAAATATAAAATTATCTGCCGGTATCAACAGTATGAAGGCGCAAATCTGATTGTCAGCAGAGTCATCGCCGGATACCCGAAAAAGGGACTGATATGGCATTTCCAGGGTTCTGGCAAATCACTCCTGATGGTTTTTGCTGCGCAGAAGCTGCGAATGATTCCGGAGTTGAAGAATCCAACAGTCGTAATTGTCGATGACCGGATTGATTTGGAAACGCAAATCACAGCGACCTTTAATGCCTCTGATATTCCCAATCTGGCGAGTGCTTCATCCAAAGAGGAATTAATGGATTTCTTCCGTGGTGATATGCGCAAGATATTGATTACTACGATTTTTAAATTCGGAGAAGTCGATCAGGAACTGAATGCCAGGGATAACATCATTGTCATGGTAGATGAGGCCCATCGGACGCAGGAAGGCGACCTCGGTGAAAAGATGCGAATGGCGCTCCCAAATGCTTTCTTTTTTGGTTTAACAGGCACACCGATTAACCGCACGGATAAAAACACATTTCATACCTTTGGTGCGATTGAGGATAAGAGTGGATATATGAGTCGCTATTCTTTCTCGGATTCGATTCGGGATAAGGCTACTCTGCCTTTACATTTTGAACCGGTTCCCATTGAGCTTCATGTGGACAAGGATAAATTGGATGCGGAATTTGAAGTGCTCTCAGAAGGACTTTCGAAGGAAGAAAAAGCGGAACTCTCCCGCCGTGTGAATATGAAAGCCATTATGTATGACCGTGAGCGTATCCGTAAAGTCTGTGAGCACATCGCGCATCATTATAAAACGAAGGTAGAACCAAATGGATACAAGGGACAGGTCGTCTGTTATGACCGGGAATGCTGTCTTCTCTATAAAGAAGAACTGGATAAGCTACTTGGGCCAGAAGCCAGCACCATCGTTATGGACACAAATAATGATAAGGAAGACCGCTATAAAGCCTTCCGCCGCGACCGTGATGAAGAAGGAAAACTGCTCGATTATTTCAGAGAGCCGGGCAGCCCGTTAAAACTCGTAATCGTCACTGCGAAGCTGTTGACAGGTTTTGACGCGCAGATTTTACAGGTTATGTACCTGGACAAGCCCATGAAGGATCACAATCTCCTTCAGGCAATTTGCCGGACAAACCGTACTTATGATGAAGGAAAAACCTATGGTTTAATCGTTGATTATATCGGCATTTTTGATAACGTCGCTCAGGCGCTGGACTTTGACGAAACCAGTATGCAGAAAATCATCACGAACATTGATGAGGTAAAGAAAATGCTGCCGGGCCTGATGACACGATGTCTTGCTTATTTCATCGGTGTAAACCGCCTGAAAGAAGGATGGGAGGGCTTGATGGACGCGCAGGAATGTCTGCCGACGAATAAAGAAAAAGATGCTTTTGCCGCCGATTACCGAGTAGTCAACAACGCCTGGAATGCACTGTCTCCGGACAGTATTCTGCTTCCATATAAATATGATTATCAGTGGCTGTCCAGGGTATATGAATCCGTCAAGCCAACCGATGGCCGGGGCGGATTGATCTGGGCTGCCCTTGGTCCGAAAACGATTGAACTGGTTCATGAAAATCTATCAGTGGGCGAAGTTGATACGTCAGTGGAAATATTGTCTTTGGATGCCGATCTTATCGACGAATTCATTGATAAGCGAAAAGACATCAAAAAAGAAACCAAAAAAGTAGAGATCAATCTTGTCGCTAAGATTCTGCAGCATGGGAATGATCCCAAGTTTGTTAAGCTTGGTGAAAAGTTGGAGCAGCTGCGTGAAAAGCATGAACAGGGCCTGATTACCAGCATCGAATTTTTTAAAATTGCTTCTGGAACTTGCGAAGGACGCCGCAAAAGCTGAAAAAGAGGTGGTTCCAGAAGAAGAAGTCGACCGTGGTATTGCGGCCTTAACTGAACTATTCAATGGTGTTAAAAACAAAAGCACGCCGATTATTGTCGAGCGAATTGTGGCCGATATCGATAGCATAGTAAAAATCGTCCGTTTTGAAGGCTGGCAAAGTACCACTGCCGGAAAGCAGGAGGTAAAGAAAGCTCTAAGGAGTGTAGTCTGGGTGAAATATAAAATCAAGGACAAAGAGGTCTTTGAAAAAGCTTATAGCTATATCGAGCAGTATTATTAATAATACAGGTATGTCTATGGAGGCTCACAACGATTGACAAGACCTGCACTGGAAATTCTTATATATCCGGCAGTTTATTTCGATCTTGAGGAGTGTTCCCATACTTTCCTGATTTTCGGTGCCATAGACCTTGATAAAGGAATGAAGAATTAAAGTATGAAATAGAAAGGAACTGGGTTTTAATTTATGAAGAAGCTTGATAATTTTTCAAATTGTCTAAGTGATTTAAAGACCGCAGATTTTACAATGGCGGATAATGACATTATTTACAGGACGGGAGTTATTGGTCAATTCAATCGGTCTTTTGAGCTTGCGTGGAAAACCTTACAGGCGACTTTATGCCTGCATGGTGTGGAAGAAGCAGAGAAAGGCTCACCACGCGAAATCCTGCAGCTTGGATACAAGGTGGGGTTTGTCAGCGATGAGAGTGTATGGCTCATGATGTTAAAAAAGCGTAATACCATTGTCCATGTCTATAATGAAGATGAGGCGAGCGAATTATTATTTTTAATCCGCGACAGCTTTATTCCGGTTCTGAGTGATTTGGAAAATACTTTGTATGAGAAGGTTAAAGGGATTGAGATTTGAACCGGCCATTGAAAGCTGCTGTTTTCAAAAAAGGTGAGAGTTGAACTATGAAATTGCCGTTTACAGTACATGCCAATTAAGATAATATTCATGTACATAGTCTTTTACGGAGTGATTAAATCAAAATGGATTATGCAATATTAAGTAGTAAGTGTCAATATACTATATTCCGATTTGGACAGGATACGTTTCGGTTCAGAACGCCCTATTCTTTGGAGTATTATTCGGAAATCAAGGAATGGGATCATGGCTATATTGTCGTTATGACAAAATATAGCCATGAAGAAAACTTGATAGAAGAATATATTGATCTTGTACCAATACTGGAGGATTTATATTATGATGCAGATGAGTATTTAAATCAAATTAAGGAGGTCAGAATTCAATATGATTGACATTAAAGAAATTGCAGATAACGCAGATGTAATTGTGAATGGTTATGCTTTTACAAAATGTGATTTGGGCTATCGAGTGATAAATTTGAACCGGCCATCTAAGGCTGCTGTTTTTTCGAAAAAAGGCGAGATGTTGGAAACCTCCATGGATGATATAGAATTACGCATTGCAAAAAATTATCTGGAGCAAAATCAAAAATTTATGGAGGAGTAATATGCCGAAATATTATGAGCTTAAAGTTGCAGGATATTACTTGTATTTTACTTCTTTTTGCATAGTAGAGTGCAAGCATGTTCATGCCAGTGATCGAAAGATGACGGAGGTATCCTCTGTGAGCAAACATTCTTCTTCCACTAACGAACCTTACAACCCGTGGCTAAAAGCTCTCATCCTTCAGGTTGTGGATAATCAGCTTAGTGCAAATGATCCGCCTATTACGAGGAGGGAAGACTATGGCAGAACTGAAAGCTGAAACAACTTACTTAGATCCTCTTTTATTTGAGGCGCCCCCTGTCATAAAATGCAATGAGAGTATAACACTTTATCATGGTTCCCGAGAAGGAATCCATGGACCAATTGCGCCGATTAGCCGGGATCGCTGCGACTTTGGAAAGGGCTTTTATATAGGGACGGACCGCAGCCAGCCTCTTACCTTGATTTGTAATTTTCCAAAAGCCAGATTATATACACTTAGCGTTGACCTTTCAGACTTAGAAATATTGAAAATCGATGTGGGAGTGGAGTGGGCGTTGTTTGTAGCTTACCATCGCGGAAAAATGGAAGCTGCAAAAGGAACGCAGTTCTATGAGCGGATAAAAAGCTGGGGAAAAGATTGTGACATGGTGATTGGTTATATCGCAAATGACCGAATGTTCGTAGTTCTTGACCGTTTTTTTAATGGTGAAATAACAGATTTAGCTCTTATAAACAGCCTTTCAGCTTTAAAGCCTGGGAAACAATATGTCGCTTTGACAGAAAAAGCATGCAGTAAAATAACAATTCTCGATGAACAGAGACTTTCGCAGGAGCAGCGGATGAGGCTGAAAAAAGAAAGCGAATCTAACCGGAAAAAAGGTATCACACTTGCGGAGGAGATGTGCAAAAGATATCGAAGAGAAGGGATGTTTTTTGATGAAATAATAAAGGCAGGTGACGACTATGCTGGAATTAAGTCTTGATAAGCGGCAACTATGCGATATCCAGGGACGTCTCTTTGAACTGGCGCTAAAGAGTGGATATGATTCTCCGATTTTTATAAAGACATTTATGAACAGCCGGGCCGCGGAGTGCCTGGATGATACCTATGACCGCCTTCAGTGGGCGGGGGAGGAATACATTCTGGAGGAACTGGAGGAAGAAGCTGCGGGGATACTAAAAAAAGATGGCGAATTATTCTCCAGAGAAGTCATGTACTGGACCGGATATGTCTATCGGTACTGGCATTATTATTCAGGCGAGAGCAGCCGGGAAATATACAAAATTGCAGACGCCAGGACAATGGAAGAGTGTTGGCTGGGGTTTCATACATTGGATGTGGAGATGGCGATTGATGATTTGAAGGAACTGGAACGGCAGCGGAGAATGTGAAGGTCTTCGGCTTGAGTCTGTGCATGATTATGTGAGCCACCCCTATCGTCGATGAACGGTCTCACATGTTTACAACCCAATGCAATTGGGATATTATAAACAAAAAACAAACGCGAAAACCAACTGCCAGAATTATAATTATCCAACTTATGATAACCTGATCCGACCCATCGAGCAGATCAGCAAAGGAGCAAAACCATGTCAGGATTATATACGGAAGCGGACTATGAGAAATCCGTGATTCAATTATTTGAAGGAATGGGCTACACCTATGTCTATGGCCCCGATGTCGAGCGGGATTTTAAAAGCCCTCTATACGATGAGGTACTGGAAAGAAGCGTCGCGGATTTGAACCCATCGTTGCCGGAGGAAGCAATTGCAGATGCCCTGTATAAGCTGCGCAATTTTGAAAACGGCGAGCTTGTGCAGAAAAATGAACTGTTTATGGACTATCTCCAGAACGGCGTCCCTGTGCGCTATTTTGTAAAAGGCGAGGAACGCTCCTCTATCGCCTATCTTGCTGACTATAGCAATCCTGACAAGAACTCCTTTATCGTTGCCAACCAGTGGACACTTGTGGAAAACAGTAAGAAGCGTCCTGATGTGGTTTTATTTCTGAACGGTCTTCCTGTGGTGATTGTGGAATTGAAGTCTCCTTCCAGGGAGGAAACCGACGCAAGTGAGGCATACCTGCAGCTGCGGAACTATATGCAGGAAATCCCGTCCATGTTTATTTATAACGCAATCTGCGTCATGAGCGACATGGGCACCAGCAAAGCCGGAACGATTACTTCCGGCGAAGACCGCTTTATGGAGTGGAAGACGAAGGACGGCAGCTATGAGAATACGCAGTATGCGCAGTTTGATACGTTCTTTGAGGGAATGTTCCAGAGGGAACGGCTGCTGGATATTATAAAGAATTTTATCTGTTTCTCTAACGAGGGTCTGAATCAGGTCAAGATACTGGCGGGGTATCATCAGTATTTTGCTGTAAGGAAAGCGATTGAATCTACAAAACACGCTGCCGTTACGGATGGGAAGGGCGGTGTGTTCTGGCATACGCAGGGCAGCGGGAAGTCGCTGTCGATGGTATTCTATGCTCATCTTTTGCAGGAGGCGCTGGACAGTCCAACGATCGTAGTTCTCACGGACAGGAATGATCTTGACGATCAGCTTTATGGTCAGTTTGCGAAGTGCAAGTCTTTCCTGCGCCAGGAGCCTACGCATGCCCAGAGCCGGGAGCATTTGAAGTCCCTCCTTGCCGGACGTCGGGCAAATGGGATCATTTTCACCACCATGCAGAAATTCGAGGAGTCACATGATTCTCTGTCTGACAGGCATAATATTGTTGTTATGGCAGACGAAGCTCATCGTGGGCAATATGGACTGGCTGAGAAAATTAAAATTACGAAGAACAAGGAAGGCGAAGAAGTCGCAAAGCGTGTGGTTGGCACCGCACGGATTATCCGAAACAGTCTGCCAAGGAAGCCTTGATGCTTCACCAGGCTTTGTCTCTCTGTTCCTCTCTGGTGCCGGAAGACCTGCGGTTCGAAGCTGCTTTCTTCGAGTCTGTACGTGTCCTTACTGTCCGGCTGATGAACCAGGGCGGCGGCAAAAAAATATCTTTGCCGGAAATGAACCAGCGCATTAATGACCTGCTGAAGCAGAGCATTAAAAGCGAAGGTGTGATCAACCTGTTTTCCGATATTCAGCAGGGATTTTCTCTTTTCGATCCGCAGTTCCTTGAAGAAGTCTCAAAGATGAAAGAAAAGAACCTCGCAGTAGAACTTCTGAAAAAACTGATAGCAGAACAGGTACAGGTCTATCGCCGTACAAATGTTGTAAAGTCAGAAAAGTTCAGCGAGATTATACAGCGTACCATGAATGCTTACCTGAACGGAATGCTGACAAACGAACAGGTAATTGAAGAACTTATGAATCTCGCGAAGCAGATATCCGCGGCACACAAGGAAGGGGAGCAGCTCGGGCTTACGGCAGATGAGCTTGCTTTTTATGACGCTCTCACAAAACCGCAGGCTATAAAGGATTTTTATGAGAATGAAGAACTGATTGCGATCACCAAAGAACTGGCGGATACACTCCGAAAGAACCGCACGATTGACTGGCAAAAGAGAGATTCTGCCCGCGCAAAGATGCGGATGCTGATTAAAAAGCTTCTGAAAAAGCACAGGTATCCGCCGGAAGGCATGGAAGATGCGGTACAGACTGTTATGACGCAGTGCGAATTATGGACAGATAACAGCGATTTTGATGAAGAACCTGTAAAGGAGAAGAAAATCATAAAATATCCAGAGTTTGTACAGAATTCATATCTCGGTATGGTAGCTGAGGATACAGTACCGTATGGAAAAAAGAATTAAAATCTTTACAGCTGTGACAGATGATAGTGGGGGAATCTTATGAAGCAGCAAAACAGGTATTGAAACAATGATACATTTCGGCTGAAATATACGGAGAAAAGACAGGAGCCACACCTCTGAGAAATGCGCTCAGAGCGTGCGGCTCCTTGTTTTTTTATGCACACGGCCGCGTAAGGAATTATTCCGGCTAAAGCCGGACGCGGCCGGTGCTGGCGAGTAGGAGCGGACTAGCCGCCTCCTACTCGATTTTTTTACTCCATCGCGTTTGCCGCTGCGTACTTGCCTGCCAGGCGTCCGAAGACGAATGCGTCTGCGGTGCCGGAGCCGTCTACACGGTAGCTGCCGTGGAAGCCGCCGGTCACTTCGCCTGCTGCATAGAGACCTTCAATGGCATCGCCGTTGGTATCAACGACCTGCGTGTATTCGTTGATCAGGATGCCGCCCATGAAGTAGTGCGCACCGACGCCGAAGTTGTAGCCGTAGAGGGAGCCTTCAAGCTTGTTCAGGTTGGACTCGCGGCCGAACTGGCTGTCCGCACCGGCTTCGCAGTCTGCGTTCCACTGGTCGATGGTCGCCTGCAGGGCGTCCGCGTCAAGGCCGAGCTTTTCAGCGAGTTCTTCTACAGTTTCGCCGGAAACCACATAGCCGAGCTCCATGAGGCCTTCCAGCGTCTCGTTCAGGTTGTTTTCTGTGAAAATGCAATAGGCCATGCCGTCCGGCTGTGCGAGGATGGCGTCGGAGATTTCAAATCCTTCTGCTGCAAAGCGTTCTGCGTTTTCATTCACGAAGATGGCATCCGGATTGAAGCCGCCCGGCATGTTCATCGGTGTGAGCAGACCGTAGCCGACAATGACATGCGGGAACAGCTGGATATCTTCAAGGTTTACGGTGTCCGCGCCGAGCTCCTGCGCCATCAGCAGACCGTCGCCGGTCGTCGGAGCGATTTCATCTGTGATCGCGTTCGCAAGATCCGGGCGCACTTCCGCGAGCAGCTCGCTGTTTTGGCCAAAGCCGCCGGTGCAGAGCACGATCGAGGAGCCGGTGAAGGTGACTTCATTTCCATCTGCGTCCTCACATACGACCCCGACCACAGTGCCGTTTTCATCGGTCACGAGCGAAGTCGCTGCTGTATTCAGGTAGAGGGTAATATCAGTCGAATCCAGCGAATTATTCAGCGCGTTGATCAGCGTGGTGCTGGTTTTGCCGTCCGCGGTCGCCATCAGCATAAAGTCGCTGTTGCCGCCTTCTGCGCTGAATTCCACGCCCAGGGAAGCGAGCCAGTCGATCGTCTCCCCGCTGTTTACGGCAAAGGTGGTCACAAGCTCTTCGATGGCGTCTTCATTGTTCATCTGTGCTTCGATCAGCTCCTCAACGGTCACGGTAACGCCCAGATCGGTCTGTACCTGGGACTCCGCCGCGTTGATGCCCATCGTTGCACAGAGGGTATTTCCGCCGATGTTTGAGGATTTTTCAATCAAAATGACGGAAGCGCCATTCTCATCTGCGGTCTTTGCAGCAGAAAGGCCTGCGCCGCCGGCTCCGATCACGATCACGTCTGCTTCCGTGACCGGATACGCTTCTTCATCCGAATCAGAATCCGCGATTTCGCGGTTCTGCAGGGCCTCCAGGTCTCCGCCGGCCTGTTCCACACAGCTGGTCAGAGCTGCGATGTAAGCGGTACTGGAGAGAGTCGCTCCGGATACCGTGTCAATTGCCAGTGACTGGTTTGCGAGAACGGTCTCCGTCAGGCTTTCCATCGCCGCCTGTCCGATCGTCGGCGTCTCAGAGCTTTCCACCTGAATATCCGTGATCTCGCTGTCGCTGAAGGTGACAGTCAGGGTCACATCTCCGTTGATACCGGTCTCCGTCGCCGTGTAAGTGCCGGGGTTGGAAAACACCGCTTCCTCCGCCAGAGCGGATGCAGACAGGGCAGATGCGGTCAGTGCTGCACCAAGTAACGCTGCTAAAAATTTTCTTTTCACGCTCTTTTTCCTTTCTTTTTTGGTAACGATTAAGCTCAAACACTCTTTGCCTTCGCCGCCCTCGCCGGGGCGGCATGAAAATAGACAGTGATAAAGTGTTTAGCTTTCTTGTTATTATAGATAAAGAAGCGTTTGAATTGGAATGAGAATCATGTTACCATAGCGGGAGAAAAATCGTACCGGAGGACAGACGTATGACGAGCAGACAGCTGCAATTATTTTTAACAATCGCGGATCAGGGCAGTTTTTCCAAGGCGGAAAAGACAGAATTTATATCCAAACAGGCGCTGCTTCGGCAGGTCAACCAGCTCGAGGACGAGGTGGGAGAAAAGCTGTTCCTTCGCACGCCTTATGGCATTTCGCTGACAGAGGCAGGGCGGCTGTTTTATGATGGAGCCAGGGAAATCCTGGATCTGGAGGATGATGTGCTGACCCGGTGCCGGAAAAGTGCATCCGCCAGAGAGGAGTTCCGCGTCAGCTATATCGAGCATCAGGCTCTCCTGAATGATGTCACGGAGGCGTTTATGCAAAAATACCCGGATATTCGCATCCGCCGTGTGGTACATCCGAATCACAGCGGGGAGTATCGCGTGGAGCATGGAATCGCTGACGTTGGCGAGACCTTTTACACGAAATACACTGCTTCCTCTCCGAATGCTTATACCCGGCTGGCAGATATGCCCTATCTGGCGGCGATGTCGCGCAGCCACCCGTTGGCAGAAAAAACGAAGGTCACGCTGGAGGCTCTCACGGAGTATCCGGTCATCATCTATGCGCCAATGGTCGATGACGGTTACCAGCAGGAGCTGCGGAAGGCGTTTGCTGCAAAGGGAAGAACCGTGCGGGACGATGTCGGAAAGGGAAGAACTGTGCGGGATGATGCCGGAAAGGGAAGAACCGTGTGCGACGATGCCGGAAAGGGAGGAACTGTGCGGGACGAAGTTGGGAAAACGGAGGCGGGCGCGGGCGCATCTTATATCTCCGGCACCCCCTGCCTGGATATCCGGCGCGACGTGGACGCGCAGGTGCAGGCGGCATTTTTCTGCGCTGAGACCGATGCCATCCTGCTCACGGCAAACTGCTTCGTGCGCACCATACCAGAACTTCAGACTGTCCCTCTGGCGGAAGATTGGCACCAGGAATACGGCATCATTTACCAGGCGAATCCATCCCGCACTGTGCGGAAATATATTGATCTGGCAGTCGCGCAGTATGCGGCATGCAGGCGGTGACAGCAGACAGAAAGTGTGGTAAAATGAACGAAATTTTGATAGTAACGAGCGTACGTGAGATAATAAACTGGCCTATCGTCTGGCAATTTTAAATCCAGACGCAGGTTTTCCTGTAAAAATGCGAATATTATCAGCATAGATGATGAACAGAACGTTCGCTATATCTCTGGCAGCTATGCGTTTTCGGTAAATGAGATTTTAAGAGATATGCTTGGCTATCATATGCGGCCGGAAAAAAGTAGAGAGGTTAATTGAAAAATTTGACGATCATATGGATCGAGAGCAATATGCGGATGCTAAGGAAGATTTAGCTCAGCTTATCTCTATTCTGGGTGAAGACCCTCCAAAGGCAATCGCGCTAAAATCAGAGTACGTAATAGGAGAAAATAATGGACAAAGAAATTCAAATGAAAAAAGATGATCCCATTACAAATGAGATGCGCAGGAAATTCCGCCTGAATGAGGATCCGGAATCGGAGGAGCTGCTCCGCATACCCATCCGCTGGCGTCATTTATTTTCTGCATCTGCGCTTAAGCAGGCCTCAGATGACGCCATGCATTTAAGAATCAGGATCATGCGTGGCTGGAACGGGCTGAACGCTGAGTATTACATGAACGCGAAAGAGAAAACGGCGGTGGGAATCACGCCAAAACGACGCCTGTCGTATAACAGTCCCTATTATTCCAGTTATTCCAGCGATCCGTGTTTTTCGGTTTCTATCCGGCCATGGCCGCTCAATGTCAATACGAAGCTGGAGCCATCGTTTTTGTCCTGTAACTGTCCGGAAGGAAAGAAGGGACGGCTTTGCTGTCACGAGGCTGCTCTTTTATATTACACGGAGCAGCAAAACAATGGCCTGATTGTCGTGGAGGAGGATAGTTATGCCGGCTCGAGGCGGATCTGCAGTGTCAAGAGGAAAAAGAACCGCAGGGAGCAGGCGTGTCTGCGCAGGGAATATGGGCTTACTCCTTGCCCTGCGCTGGATTTTTTCCAGGGGCGTAAGGATCCCGGCGGCATTGCTGTCTATGACATGAGGACAGCAATGCAGGATTTTGTGACGGATCCGTATTCGATGCATATGGCGGAGGATATTCTGAAGAATCATCCCGAATCAGTTTCTCTTTATGCCAGAGAGGAGAAAGACCGTGACGGCACACGGACCTACCGGGCGGAGCTCCATGAGACTGATTTAGCATTTGACTATTATTTTACGGCGGGAAGCGCCCGCCTGACGGGAAATCAGCTGTCTCTGGAAGCCAGAGCGGGGTATCTTGACAGTGAGAGCCGGTCAAGAGCCCGTTCCGTCAGAGATTTTGATGGAACGAGCTGGTCAGAGGATGATTGGGACGAAGATTATTATGAGGATGATGATGTTGACCTGGACGCCCAGACCCATGCGCGGAATTATCTGAATATCAACGGCCTGCTCCTGTGTAAATTGCTCTGGGATGAGACGGACAAGCTGGCGGCGGAAACTGCCGATCTTACGGATGAGAAAGCGAAAAAGTTTTTCAAGAGTCTGGAAAAGGCGAACCAGGCCACAATCCGGAAGACGGCGCATCATAAGGAAGCCGAGAGGACAAAAGCGGTAGAGCTGTATCCCCGCATTATCATCGAAGCCGGGGAGGCGAAGCTCAGCTTCCGGATTCAAAAGGCGGGCGGAAAGGTCATTGTGGTTCGTAATGTCAGGGAGCTGGTCGCAGCCTGCCTCGGCAAGCGCACGCTTGAGCTGTCGAAGACGGAGAGCATTGACTTTGGAAAGCTGGAATTTACGGATCGTTCGGCAGGACTTTATGACTTTTTGCAGAGAAAGGTCGGCGATGTCTCCGACATCAATTCGCAGATCGCGGCGAAGAATTTTCGCTCCAGCTACAGTGTCCGGACGATCAATGTCACTTCGAATCTGGAGTTTAAGGGCGCGGTTCTGGACAACTTTTATGATGTCTGGGAGGGACAGAGCGCAGAATATCAGGATAAGACAAACGGGGTGACCAGCAAGGAGATTCCGGTGGCACACAGGGACATTCGTCTTTCTTTGACCTGCGACCGGCTGGCGGACGCGAGGGGCGTATTCTCCGGCATTGCGGTACACGGCCTGATTCCGGTGCTGCTCGATGGCAGTGGATCTCATCGCTATATTTTGAACGCGGACGGTCTTTCCCGGATTACCAGGGAAGAGCAGGAAACCATAAAGCCGTTTGACGCAGTCGCGGACTCTTCCGGATATTTCCGGTTCCAGGTAGGTCTTCCGAATCTGCAGGAGTTTTACTATCGTGTCGTGCCGGCTTTTTTAGAGAGCCCGTCGGTCGATTTTACCGATAACTGTGAGAAGGAGGCAGAAGGATATCTGCCGCCCGAACCGCATTTTGAGTTTTATCTGGACTGCATAAAACCGGACGATTTTGAAACGCCAGGTGTTTTTGGGGTGTCAGGCATCTCTGGTGAAGCAGAGAATGCTGCGGCTTATGCGGGAACCGCCCAAAAAGGCCGGGGAAGGAGCCGGAAAGCGATTCATATTCTGCAGTGTGTGGGAAAGGTTCGCTACCGGGAGAAGAGTCCGGGGAGTCCTGAGACTGCGGGAGAGAAGGTTTACACGCTGGGCGTTTCTAATACAGCGCCAAAGAATAAAAAGCTGTGGTTTAACCGAATCCCAGATTTTTTGCCT
>JAJBVE010000227.1 GCA_020859995.1 Clostridiales bacterium | reverse complement strand
CCGGTGCTCTGATTGTGCAGGGGATTGCTACTTCCATTGACGCACTTTCGGTAGGTTTCACGATTGCGGAATACAATGAATGGCTGGCATTAGCAGCAGCATTGATCATCGGCGTGGTCACGTTTATCATTTGCATGGCTGGAGTAAAGATGGGGGCAAAATTTGGAACGAAATTGGCGAATAAGGCCCAGATTCTTGGCGGTGCGATTCTGATACTGATTGGTCTGGAAATTTTTATTACCGGCGTTGTATGAGAGGAGGAGATAGCTATGCTTTACTACTGTGAAGAAAAAGAACAGGTTCTGAAGAATGTGCAGTCAAGCGAAAATGGTCTCTCTGAAAAAGAGGCGGAAGTACGGTTGAAGCAAAACGGAAAAAATGCTCTGGAAGCCCCAAAAGGGAAATCCCTGATCCGGCGATTTCTGGAGCAGCTGACAGATCCGATGATCATCATTCTGATCGTGGCGGCGGCGGTCAGCGGTGTGCTTGCGGTTGTTGAGAATGAAAGCTTTGCAGATGTTATCATCATTATCGCGGTTGTAATTGTCAATGCGGTGCTGGGCGTTTACCAGGAAAATAAGGCAGAGAAAGCGATCGAGGCACTGCAGGAAATGGCGGCGGCTACGTCAAAGGTTTTAAGAGACGGTAAGGTGCAGACCATACACAGTGAAGAACTGGTGGTCGGGGATATCATTCTTCTGGAAGCAGGGGATGCGGTGCCTGCTGATGCGCGTATTCTGGAAAGCGCAAGCCTGAAAGTAGAAGAATCCGCACTGACAGGAGAGTCTGTCCCGGTCACAAAATTTATTGACATCATCCGGTTGAAGGACGGAGAAAAAGACGTTACTCTGGGCGACCGGAAAAATATGTTGTATATGGGCAGTACGGTTGTTTATGGCAGGGGAACAGCGGTTGTAACAGCAACCGGAATGAATACAGAGATGGGAAAGATTGCCGGTGCACTTGCGCAGGCAGAGGATGAGCAGACACCTCTGCAGATGAAGCTGAACCAGCTTTCAAAGGTGCTGACCTGGCTGGTTCTTGGTATTTGTATTGTGGTGTTTGCGGTTCAGATTATCCGGGCAGGAAGCTTAAGCATGGATCTGATCCTGGATTCCTTTATGGTCGCGGTTTCCCTGGCGGTGGCGGCAATACCGGAAGGACTTGCTGCGGTTGTTACGGTCGTCCTTTCCATCGGTGTGACGAATATGTCGAAGCGGAATGCGATTATTCGTCGTCTTACCGCTGTGGAAACACTGGGATGTGCGCAGGTAATCTGTTCGGATAAGACCGGGACGCTGACGCAGAATAAAATGACGGTAGTGGATATATATGGTAACAACCATACGCAGCTGGCTGCCGACATGGCACTTTGTTCGGACGCGGAGCTTGAACCGGATGGAACAGTAACCGGGGAGCCGACGGAGACGGCATTGGTAGCCTGGGCAAACGAGATGACGCTGCCCAAATATGATTTGAAAAAGAAGTATATTCGATGCGGCGAGGCACCTTTTGACTCGAACCGGAAAATGATGTCTACTGTACATGAAGGTCCGGATGGAATTATTCAGTTTACGAAGGGCGCGGTCGATGTTGTTATTGAAAAATGTACGCATTGCCTGAAAGACGGACAGGTTGTCCCGATGACGGAGAATGACCGGAATAATATTCTTTTCAGAAACAAACATATGGCGGACCGTGCACTCCGGGTGCTGGCCTGCGCCCAGAGAACATGGGAGAAAATGCCGGCAGACTGTGAACCGGAGACCCTGGAGCAGCAGCTCTGTTTTGTCGGACTTTGCGGAATGATCGATCCGGTACGACCGGAAGTGAAGACCGCGATTGAAGAGTGTCGGCAGGCAGGCATCCGCCCGATTATGATCACGGGCGATCACATCGATACTGCAACTGCGATCGCAAAAGAACTGAACATTATTACGGATGAATCGTATGCAATCACAGGAAGCCAGCTGGCAGCTATGGATGAGGCAGCGTTTGAAAAGGAATTCCAGAATATCAGTGTCTATGCCCGTGTTCAGCCGGAACAGAAGACACGTATCGTAAATACGTGGAGAAAGGCCGGCTATGTGACTGCAATGACCGGTGACGGTGTGAACGATGCCCCATCAATCAAGTCGGCTGATATCGGAGTTGGCATGGGAATTACAGGAACGGATGTGACAAAGAATGTAGCGGATATGATTCTCACGGACGATAATTTCGCGACGATTGTCGGTGCCGTGGAAGAAGGACGGCGTATCTATGACAATATCAGAAAGGCGATCCAGTTTCTTCTCGGCTCTAATATGAGTGAAGTGCTGAGTATTTTTATAGCGACCCTGATGGGCTTTAACATCCTGAAACCGGTTCATCTACTCTGGATCAACCTTGTGACTGACTGCTTCCCGGCATTGGCTCTTGGAACAGAAAAGGCGGAGCCGGATATTATGAAGCGGAAGCCACGGAATGCGAAGGCAGGGATTTTTGCAGATGGCCTGGGATTTGATGTACTATATCAGGGGATTGTTGTGACTGTGCTTACGCTTGCGTCCTACTTTATCGGACATTTCATCGAGAGTGGTACCTGGGCGATTACAAACAGCGCGGATGGGACAACAATGGCATTTCTGACGATGTCTATGGCTGAAATATTTCATAGCCTGAATATGCGTTCACGCAGGCAGAGTATCTTCCGGCTTGGCTCTCAGAATAAGATGCTCCTTGTAGCGGCTGTGGCATCCTTAGCAGCTACAACGCTTGTCTGTGAAGTTCCTGTGCTTGCGGCAGCCTTTGAGTTTACCAGTGTGGAGTTTACAGAGTATTTGATTGCGATTCTGCTGGGCGTGATGGTCATTCCGATTGTCGAAGCAGTGAAGTTCGTTCAGAGACATTGTGGCAGCAAGAATAAATAAAAATCTAGATTCAAAACGGGAGGAGCATTTGAATGAAAAGTGAAAGGAACTATTATCTGAAATGGATGCTGACATTGTTTGGCGCAGCAGCTTTGTCAATTCTGTTATTTTTTCTGTTATACCATTCGAAAAGTGTGGCAGGGTTTTTCAGTAATGTGATTGGGATATTGACCCCATTTATTATTGGAGGGGTTATCGCATATCTTCTGACTCCGACCTGCAATTTTCTGGAGAAGTGGCTGCAGAAGAAACTGGAGAAAAAAGAAAATGGTGCTAAAATAGCGGGAAGCCTCAGTATTGTTTTTACTTTACTATTTGCGGTATTGGTTGTGCTTATATTATTGATCATGGTTGTTCCCGCACTGTTAAAGAATATATATTCTGTTTTGCTGCAGATTCCTGACAGTGTGCAGACGTTTAAGAACTGGGCAATGAATCTGGCAGGCGATAACGAAACCCTGCAGAATTATATCAACGATTTATCAGAAACTGTTTCGACTGCTCTGCCAGATTGGATTAATAATACGGTTTTGCCGGGACTTCAGACGTTGATCGGCGGAATTTCCACAGGAGTCTCCAGACTTGTCGGCGGACTTTACAATCTGCTGATTGGAATTATCGTATCCATTTATCTTCTTGGATGCCGAAAAACCTTTGCCAGACAGGGGAAAAAACTGGTCCATAGCATTTTCCGAAAAAAATGGGCCACTTTGATACTCGATGAGATTGAATATGCAAATCGGATGTTTACTGGTTTTATCAGTGGAAGAATTATAGATTCTCTGATCATAGGAGTCATCTGTTTTGTGGGGATGCTGATTTTCAGGATTCCGGACCCAATTCTGATCAGTGTGATAGTGGGTGTCACGAACATTATTCCGTTTTTCGGACCATACATCGGTGCAATCCCCTCCTTCCTGCTGATATTGTCTGTAAATCCGGTAAAAGCAATCGTCTTTCTTGTGTTTATACTGATTCTCCAGCAATTTGATGGAAATATTCTGGGACCAAGGATACTTGGAAATGTAACGGGGTTGTCCAGCTTTTGGGTATTGTTTTCTATTCTTCTGTTTGGCGGATTGTTTGGGTTTGTCGGAATGATTATTGGCGTACCCGTTTTTGCGGTTATCTATGATATCGTTCGTAAGCTGGTGAATAAGGGAGTGGCTTATCAGGAAAGGCGGGAAAGTCTGAAAGAATAATGAATAAGACGTTATGTGCGGCCTGATAAAAAACATGGCCGCACATGTGGGCCTGGAAAAGAATATAATTATGGAAAAAATGTATTAAGTACCGACCTGACCGGAAAGGTGGCAGTCGTCACAGGCGCAGGCGGTGTTTTGTGCAGTGACCTTGCAAAGACCCTGGCGCGGGCGGGTGCGAAGGTTGCGCTTCTGAACCGAAGCACTGAAGCCATTGAACGCTTTGCAAAGGAAATCAATGACGAAGGCGGAACCGCGAAAGCATACAAGTGTAATGTTCTTGAAAAAGACACCTGTCTGGCTGTAGCGGAGGAGGTTCTGCGCGATCTCGGACCTTGCGATATTCTGGTGAACGGCGCCGGAGGAAATAATCCGAAAGCACAGACTGACAAAGAATACTATGAACCCGGCGATATCGATGCGGATACGCAGAGCTTTTTTGACCTCTCAGAAGAGGGAGTGGATGCAGTTTTTCGCCTGAATTTTATTGGTACTCTGCTGCCAACGCAGGCATTTGCAAAACAGATGGTCGGGCGCAGCGGCTGCAATATTATCAATATCAGTTCGATGAACGCATTTACACCGCTAACGAAGATACCGGCGTATTCCGGAGCGAAAGCGGCGGTATCCAATTTTACGCAGTGGCTGGCGGTACATTTCTCAAAAGAAGGGATCCGCGTCAACGCGATCGCACCCGGCTTCTTTTCGACTAAGCAGAATGCGAAGCTTCTCTTCAATGAGGACGGTACCCCCACCGCACGTACAGGGAAAATTCTTGCTGCGACACCGATGGGACGGTTTGGAGAGGCGAAAGAACTGGAAGGAGCGTTGTTGTTTCTTGCGGACAATGAGGCGGCCGGCTTTATTACAGGCGTAGTGCTTCCGGTTGACGGCGGCTTCCAGGCTTATTCAGGTGTGTGAATAAATATTTTAATGGACGCATCGGTAATACTGATGTGTTCTTATCCTGATTGGCAAGTTGGTGAGGCTGATTCAGAGAGAAAAATATTTTATGGATGTAAGAACCAGACAAAATCCTTTGTTTACTCAAATTTTGAGCAATCTTGAGAAATTGCCCATTGAAAGAAAGAGCTCCGAAAGCTATTTTTGCATTGAAAAATGAAAAAGAGCGATTGGAGGTACCTCAATATGTATTCATTTACAAGCAAGGTTCGATTCAGCGAAACGGACGAGACAGGATATCTGAGTCTGATCAACTTGATGAACTATCTGCAGGACTGTTGTCTCTTTCACTCGGAATCATTGGGAGTTGGGCCGAGTAACCTGAAAAAGCGTCATCGTTTATGGCTGCTGTCAGGCTGGCAGATTATAATTGACCGATATCCGAAAATGTTCGAGAAGATAACGGTTGAGACAATTCCTTATGCTTTTAAGGGATGTATTGGGTGGCGAAATGCGGCGATTCTGGATGAAGATGGAATATTTATTGTAAGGGCAAATTCCTCTTGGGTATATTTAAATACAGATACCGGGAAACCGGAACACCCGGATCAAAAGGAGATGGAAACATATGGTACAGAGGAACGTATTCCAATGGAATATGCGCCCCGAAAAATCAAATTGCCGGAAAATATGAAGAGCGGCAAGCCCATTCCGGTTCTTCAGGACTATATTGACACGAATCATCATGTTAATAATGCTCGGTACGTAGAAATTGCTTTGGGTTTGATAAAAAAATCGTACCCGGAATATGAGAGTGCTTTTGAAATTGATACGGATGGAACATTATCTGTGAACGAAGATACAGTTCAAATATCCGAACCCTATATTAAGGAGATTCGAGTGGAATATAAAAAACAGGCACAGTTGGGAGATCTCCTTTATCCTGAGTTTGATAAAAAGGATGACTGGCTGTATGTATCACTGGAGGATGAAGAGGAACATCCATATGCTTCGGTTGCATTGCGTATATAATCAAAAGTTTAGGAAGCTTAAAAGACAATTAAATCGTAATGGAAGATATTGACTGACCTTTCTAGGAATGATATAAATGTTATATAACAAATAACACACCAGAGCATTATTTACTCTGATGGCTTCAAAGAAAGGACAGATGGTTTATGGGGAAAATAGAAAAAATAAATAAACTCGCAGAAAAAGGGAAAACGAATCAATTAGCGGCATTTGTAAAAGACAAAGACAAAAATGTTCGGCTGGCAGCAATTGAGGGATTGCGGAAAGTTCCGGAGACCGAGGAGTCCTTAAATGCTCTGATTGGCCTGGAAGATGACAATGATGTAGAAATACGGAAAGCAGTCGCAATAACACTTGGTCATTCACATGGGAGTTATGTTGAGACACATTTGCGCTATCGACTTTCACATGAAACGGATGAGAACGTTCTGGCGGCAATCAGAGAATCCCTGGCTAACATAAAGCAGGAAGCACAATAATCGCTGCAGAATATAAAATTGCCGTATATCGCAGACTTGCTTGTATCATTCATCGAATTACGGTCATGTGATTTGGCAGTTAATGATGAAAATCAAGGCAGATTTTATCATAATATGAAATGTAGATCCCTGCAGTTAGTGATGCTGTTGATTCCGACCGCGGGGATTTTTATAACATCACTTCTTCTATCTTACGTGTCTTTTAAATATGAATTAAGTTATCGATTTCTCTTTTGCTGACTGCTGCAGATAATTCTTGGAGTGATGAAAGTATGCTTCAGACAGCAGATACTTATTCTCGCAATTGCGTTATACTACATGCTTGAATGAAAATAGAAACAAAAACAAGGGGAAGTTTTTGGCTTTAACAGAAATTTTGGCTTTTTATAGAAAAAACTTCTCAGAATGATAAGACTATTTTGAGAAATGCAGAAGAGATAAGACCGAGAGCCAGTACACAAAAACTATTTGCTTTACTGGCTCATTCATCCGGTTCGCGGAGATTCTGGGCAGCTATTAACTGTTCGGCCAGAAAATCCAGAGTGCTCATAAGTATTTTCCTGTTTTCAGGCGTACACGCCTGTAACTTGCCGATCAGGTGCTGTATATCAACATCATTTTCGGAAACATCAAAGTAAAAAATACTGTTAGCCGAGATACCTAATCGCTTAATCAGGAGATCAAGGATCTCATAAGAGGGATTCTCGTTCCCTTTTTCGATTTTTTGGATGGTTTTTTGCGCAACGCGGGTCTGGTTTGCAAGCTGTTCCTGCGATAGCCTACACTCGTACCTGGCGGCGCGAATACACTGTCCAAGATGTATCAAATTTTCCTTTGGCATGATCAGTCACCTCATGTTCATTCTACAGTGCCTTTTAGGAAAAAGAAATTCCCTAATAATACCGATTGAAATGGTGCTATTGTACCTTTTGGCCTTATTAAAATAAGGCTCTGTGTGGGAAAAGCAAGAGAAAACCGGCTTTTCACGGCAGAGCCTTTTATGCGGCACCCGTGATTTGCCATGGAGGAAATCATGGGTGCTTTTGCACTTTACAGTAAAGATAGCTTTCTAAAAGATAATTTCTCAAAAAAATCACGAGTATCTCAAGTCATTTCTATGTACATGAATCGGTATTATCGTACCCGCTAAAAACCCATGATTATATACAAACAAACAAGATAGAGAAAGAGACCGGGGCTTCGAATAGATGCACCGGCTATTTTTCGTCCCGGCTTTTTTTGACTTTCCGGAATGAGGAGAGAGGTCCGCCTTTTGTCAGAAAAGAAATGCGGTTGATTTCGCCCGGCTTCCAGCATTTTACGATGAAAAGGAGGCAAAAACCATTTCTTTTGTTTTAAATGACAATAATGGTATGAATGCCGGATTATTTCGGCAGAAAAGTACATAAGCAGAGAAAGGTCAGAGGCCCGCCTTCTTCGATTGGATTTCAAAAATTCAAATCGAAGGAGAAAGGAAATGGCCTATAACAAAGCAAGAGAAGAATACAGGTGGAAAAAATGGAAGGATGAGGAAGAACGGAAACTCCGTGAACAGGGCATGGATGAAAAATCCATACAGGCATTACGTGAGAGCGACTGGGCGAATTTTAAAGCAGATCGGCGTTACCATGAACGTCAGGTGTCAATTTTGGACTATCTGGAGATTTTGCTGGATGAAACGGATGCCGCTGCGTTGCAGATTCAGAGCGTAGAAGACTTGCTGGACTCGATTGATGACGAGCAGATTTTACATACGCTGCTGAATACTGATCGGACGACGCTGCAAATTCTTGTCCTGAAAATGTTGGGATATGCAACGAAGGAAATTGCCGGTTATCTGGATATGCCAGAACAGACGGTTTACTCGAGAATAAGGCGCCTGAAGAAAAAAATGGAAAAATTTTTAAAGCAGTGAATAAAAATGGCACTTTCCGGCGGCTAATAGATGGAAGCGGAAAGCTGAACCTTGTACCTTGACAATTTTATATGGTTGGCATTACAGGTACATAACCTGCGCACGAGCGATGAAAGAGCGGCGCGAAGACCGGGCAGCACGGAGGTGATGAAAGAAGCTGTTTCGCGAGCGACAAACGTTATTTTTAACCGGTATTGGCACACCGGCGCGAAGACTGTGCAGGGGCATAATGATACTTCCTCACGGCTCCCCAGGGACTGGGGAGAACCCGGCAGCGTTTGAGAAACACTTGTGCATTTCATATCTGCAATTAATATCGTAATTCTGCATTTCAAAATCTGAAACAGGATAATTTCAACAGAACATGAGATGGTTCAGGCAGTACGGCGTCTGCGGAGCTATGACAGCTGCGCCAGCGGCGACCTGTAATGCCAGAAGAAAATTAACTTTTGCAAAATAAATTTACTTGAGGTGAGGCAACGTGATTGCATTGACTACTCAAAAGGACGAGGCACTGATTTATATTCACGATGATTACTGTAAGGATATTGATGAAGCACAGACGGAACAGATCTTATTGGAAATCAGTGAACTTATTTCCAGCACGTATTTTGATTCATGCAGAATCAAAAATAATCTAACAATTTAACATGATAATTTGATGTGCGCAAGGATGCGCCAGGTGGATTTCACATCTTTGTATATATGGGCGGTAGTGAATAAAATGGCTCTATGAGATTTGGAAAGGAGGTGTGGTACTTGGAGCGCTATTTGAGGTACCTGCGGAAATCCAGAATGGATACGGATTTTGATGATGTTTCTGTGGAAGAAACGTTGAAAAGACACAGGACTATTCTGGATAAATTTTGCCAGGAAAGGCATCTGAATGTCGTGGAAACTCTGGAAGAGGTTGTTTCTGGAGAATCACTTTCTTCCCGCCCTAAGATGCTGCGCTTACTGGAACTGGTGAATACCGGAATGTATGCGGGAGTCGTGTGTATGGATATTGAACGACTGTCCAGAGGATCGTCCTTAGAATCCGGTTACATTATGCAGATCCTTCAAACAAATAACTGTAAGATTATCACCCCTTCAAAGATTTATGATCTCCAGAATGAATCGGATGAGCAGTTTACCGATATGAAATTTATGTTTAGCCGGTACGAGCTTAAAACCATTACAAAGCGCCTTGTCAGAGGCAGGAATCAATCGGCTGCGGAGGGGAAATTTCTCGGCTCTATGGCACCATACGGTTATCGGGTGTATAAGCTTTCAGGAGTAAAGGGAAATAGTTTGAAAATCGATCCCGAAGAAGCAAAAATAGTGCGTATGGTTTATGATATGTACGGACAGCAGGGAACCGGATATAATACGATTGCGTATCAGCTTAATGAAATGCATATCCCATCAAGAACGGGAACATGGGGGCAGACTTCTATTGCAAATATGCTTAAAAACGAGGTTTACCTTGGAAAAATATGCTGGGGACGTGAACCCGTAAAAAGAGTTGTCAGTGATGGGAAATTAGTTAAAAAGAGGATTTCTAATGGCAGCTATCAAGTGTATGATGGCGTTCATGAGCCAATTATTACGCAAGAACAGTGGGATAAAGTCAGAAGTATGCAAAATAATAGGAATCATGCTTCTCTGCATACAGAAAAGAAACTGATGAACCCTTTTGCAACAATTCTTCATTGTGAAAAATGTGGTGCAACTATGAAGCGAAATGTTCCTGATAAAAGAAAACATACTTCCCCTTGGTATCGTTGTCCTACGCGCAGCTGCGATTGCCGGACAGTAAAATGTGATCTGGTTGAAAACGGTGTTATAAAAGCAATGAAGGAATGGCTGGGTGAGTATACAGTAGAAGTAGCAGCTGAGCAGGCAACCCAAACGAATCCATTGGAATCTGCATTAACGACGACTAAGGAACAGCTTGAGTTGCTTTATGCACAGCAAGATAGCGTATGTGGGTATTTGGAAAAAGGCGTTTATACAGTAGAAATGTTCAAAAAACGCAACGAGGCTATAGAAAAAGATATCCGAAAGCTTCGTAAAACGAAGGAGGAACTTGAAAAGAAGATGTCTGAGCAATGTCATATACAAAACACGGAAGAAGATATTGTTCCGACAACCCAGCATATCCTTGATAATTATGATGGCTTCACTCCCGCGGAGAAGAATGAACTGTGGAAAAAGGTTATGGAAAAAATAACAGTATATCGAGCTCCAAATGGTGAAACCAGTCTACATATTTATCCGAAACTGCAGAAAAAGAATTAAAACAGCCATATACTATTTTCAGAATAGCCTCTCGACTATGGCCTTCTCCTGTGATAGAATAAACACAGTTTATTTTTTTGCCGGAGGAGGCATTTTTATGGGCAATCAGGCGGAAAAAACTGAAAAAAGAAGGGTATGTGCTGGTCTTTTGGCTCATGTAGATGCGGGCAAGACCACGTTGGCGGAAGCGATTCTGTACCTGACCGGGCGGATTCGAGCTTTGGGGCGGGTGGATCACCAGGACGCCTATTTCGATCATTTTGCGCTGGAGCGCGCGCGCGGAATTACCATTTTTTCCAAGCAGGCGCAGGTGGTTTTGGATAATTCTCTTTCTGTTACCTTATTGGATACGCCGGGGCATGTAGATTTTTCAGCGGAGATGGAGCGGACGCTGCAGGTGCTGGATTATGCGATTCTGGTGATCAGCGCGCCGGATGGCGTGCAGAGCCATGTAGACACCCTCTGGCGGCTGCTCGCGCGCTATGAGATACCAACATTTCTGTTTATCAATAAGATGGATCTGCCCGGGACGGATCGTGAGGCGCTGATGGCTCATCTTGCCGCGAAGCTGGATGAGCGGTGCGTGGATTTCTCCGGTCTGAGATATCAGGAAGAGCAGGAAAGCACAGACCAGGGACACCAGGCAGAGCGAAAGGGCGGAAATAAGAGCCGCCAGGAGGAGCAGAAGAGCGCAGGCCGGAGCCACCAGACGGAGCGGGAAGAATGGGAGCATCGGCAGGGAAAATTTCAGGAGGATCTGGCGATGTGTGATGACCGGCTCCTGGACATTTACGCTTCCGGGGAACCAATCGGGACAGAAGAGATCCGGCGCGCGGTCGCGGCCCGCCATGTATTTCCCTGCTATTTTGGCTCGGCGCTGAAGCTGGAAGGCGTGGAGGAATTCCTGGAAGGATTTCGGCTTTTTACTATAGAGAAAGAATACCCCGATGCCTTTGGCGCAAGGGTTTATAAAATTTCACGCGACGCGCAGGGAAATCGACTGACTCACATGAAAATCACCGGCGGGACGCTGCATGTAAAGGAGCTTCTAGAGGGAGAAAAAGTCAATCAGATCCGGATTCTCTCCGGCGGTACTTTCGAGACGGCGCAGGAGGCGGCCGCGGGGACCATCTGCGCGGTTACGGGGCCGGAGCACACCCGCGTGGGAGAAGGACTTGGCGTGGAGCCGGCGGCGGAGATTCCGCTCCTGGAGCCGGTGCTTTCCTATCGGATTGAGATGGAAGAAGGAACAGATGTACAGCAGGCGTTTCGCCAGATGAAACAGTTGGAGGAGGAAGAGCCGCAGCTTCATATCACCTGGGTGAAGGGGACGGGTAATGTCGGCGAGATCCATGCGCAGCTCATGGGGGAAGTCCAGACAGAGATCCTGCAGGATATGATCCGGGAGCGTTTTGGTCTGAACGTGAAATTTGGAGAGGGCAGCATTGTCTACCGCGAAACGATCGCGGAGCCGGTCGTCGGTATGGGACATTTCGAGCCGCTTCGCCATTACGCGGAGGTGCATCTTCTGATGGAGCCCGGCGAGCGCGGCAGCGGGCTGCAGTTTGAGAGCGCGTGCAGTACGGATGAACTGGATCTGAACTGGCAGCGGCTGGTGCTGACCCACCTGGAGGAAAAACAGTACCCTGGAGTATTGACGGGATCAGAAATTACGGATATGAAAATCACGCTGATCGCGGGAAGAGCGCACCAGAAACATACGGAGGGCGGTGATTTCCGGCAGGCGACCGGCCGTGCCGTGCGCCAGGGACTCTGCCGTGCCCGTTCCGTTCTGCTTGAGCCGGTCTACGATTTCCGGATGGAGGTACCCATGGAATCCGTGGGACGCGCACTTTCGGATATCCAACGTATGCACGGGACTGCCGGGACACCGAACAACCAGCCTTCCCGGGCAGGCCAGACTTCTGGAAACGGGCAGGGATATGGCGCGGATGATGGGGGCAAACGTGGCAGCTACAGCCAGAGCCAGGCTGACATCATGGAGATCACAGGCACAGCTCCGGTCGTAACGATGCGCGGCTACCAGAGCGAGCTGCTTTCCTATACCAGAGGCAGAGGACGGCTTTTTTGCAGACTCAAAGGCTACGAACCCTGCCATAACGCGGAAGAAGTGATCGCGTCGCGCGGCTATGATCCGCTGCTGGACGCGGACAATCCATGCGGATCGGTCTTCTGCGCCCACGGAGCTGGCTTTGTCGTAAACTGGGAGGATGTGCCCGACTATGTTCACATAGCGGATACGGATAGATATGCGTCAGATAAAATGGCAGGCAGGATGAGTGGTAATACGGCAGGCGCGGGCGGCAAAAACGCCGGAGAGGATGATGACTTCGCACCGGACAACCTGCAGGGTGTCCATTCTTCCGGAAATGCGACTGCGATGGGAACTGGAAAGCGAGGCTCCGACAGCGGTTTTGCCTTGGATGACAAGCGAGACTCCGCTGCCGGCCTCTCAGGGGAAAATAGGGCACGTGGAGTAAGAGGCGTGCCATCCCCGAAAAGCGCGGCTTCCGCGGTTTCTGCGGCAGATGAGGAACTTCGCGCCATATTTGAACGTACCTACGGCATGGCAAAGTGGGAAGGAAGACGTCCGGCTGATGGCAGATACGCCGGCACAGATCTGGGATCGCGCTGGGCCGGCTATGAGGCGCCCCGGACGGCTTCCGCGTCATCGGAAGCATCTTCTGCCGCGGACACCAGTGCGTCAGAGGGATCTGGCGGCGCAAAGCGCAAAGGAAAAACACTGGAGCCGTTAGAAGAATGCCTTCTGGTAGACGGCTACAACATCATTTTCGCCTGGGATGAGCTGAAAGAACTCGCGAAAACGAACCTGGAGAGCGCCCGCACCCGCCTGCTGGACCTGATGTGCAATTATCAGGGATATAAAGATAACTATCTGATTGTCGTTTTCGACGCTTACCGCGTCGCGGGACATAATACGGAGGTGTTCCGTTATCACAACATCCACGTCGTCTACACGAAAGAGGCGGAAACGGCAGATCAGTACATTGAAAAAACCGCGCGGCAGATCAGGCGTCAATACCATGTGACGGTAGCCACCTCCGACGCGCTTGAACAGATTATCATCTTTGGAGCGGGGGCAGCGCGCCTTTCCGCCCGCGGACTGCACGAGGAGCTGGAGCAGATGCAAAAGGATCTGCGTGAAAACTACCTCGGCGCAGCCCGAAAGGAAGCAAAAACCAGCCTGCTCGACGGTCAGGAAGAATTAAAAGCACAGGTTCCGGCAGAAGAGTAGAGATTGCCCCGGCGCTTACTTAGGATCTGTTCCGAAATAACCTATACATCTTGCACCGCCTAACGCGCGAATCGCAGTTCATAAAAGCCTCGACGCAGCCCGCTGCGCCTACGTTTTTATGAACTGTGCTTCACACGTTATTCGGCACAATCTGCACAGGTTATTTCGTGATAGCTCCTTAGCGCGTATTTTATTCCCGGGATTGTCCCCTGCGAAGTGTGAGGCGCTGCTCAATGAGGAAGTCCGGCGGGAAAATTTATAAAAAAATTTTGGAAAATAGTAGAAATATTGCGGTTGATTCTGTATAATCGAAATATATAGCTTCCGGCGCACGCGCAAAGGAAGTATGGAACGTAGATTATCATAATAAAAGAAAGGAAAAGAAAGGGATGAAAAAGAAAGCTCGTATTATGCTGTTTTTGTGCCTGCTGACATTGTCGTTGTGCGCTCCGGCACTCGTCTCTCGTGCCGCGACATCGTCATCGGCTGACAGCTCGACCACAAAAGTTACGGCCGGCTGGGTATTAAAGGACGATGGTTATTATTACTGGAGAAAGTCAAACGGCACCTATGTCACATCCAAAGGCTTCAAGACACTGGGCGGGAAGGTTTACTATCTGGGCGCCAAGGGCCGCAGAAAAACAGGTCTTCTGACGATCAAAGGCAAAAAATATTATCTGAACCCGTCGCTTACCTATGGACTGAAGACCGTTGACGGAAAGAAATACTATTTCGATCCGAAGACCGGCGCTGCTGTGACGAGCAAGCTTGTGACGGTCAAAAACAAGACCTATTATTTCGATTCAGACGGCTACATGGTAAAGAACAAGTGGATCAAATACAAGGGCTACTATTACTATTTCCAGAAGAATGGCGTGAGCGCCGAGGCGAGCAGCTGGCTGACCCTGTCCACAGGGACTTATTATATCAGTAAAAATGGCTACCGCGTGACGGGGCTTAAGACGATCAAAAAGAAGCAGTATTACTTCCTTTCAGACGGGACGCTGGTGACAGACAAGACCGCCTATAAGATTAACGGTACCTGGTATACGATCAGCGCAAAGGGTGTCGCGAAGAAGGCGGATACCAGCAGCACAAAGGTGCAGTGCTCGATTAAGACACAGGAGTTTATTGAGGCGCATACAACATCAGACATGACAAATGCAGAAAAATTCAGAAAGTGTTTTAATTATATTATTGCATATACGAGATATGTAGCCAAATCACCGTTAAGCAGCACTCAGGCAGCTACAACTACCTGGCCTTATACATTTGCCCTGGAAATGTTGAACACCAATCTTACTGGTGGTTGTTACGGTATGGCAAGTCTGATCGCGTCATGCGCAAAGGAACTTGGATATGAGCCTTATGTGATCGCAATCACGGCGGGGCATGGCTTTGTAATGATTGACGGTAAATATTATGACAATATGGGCGCTCGTTTTGGCACAAGCCAACCGGCTATTTACCCATATACAGTCAGAAGCAAGGTGAAGTTTTAAAACAAAAAACGATAGTGTGTACGAATCATTAATGATGAGGGAGGAAAAAATGAAAAAGATCTTTAAGAAGGCTTTGCTATTCTTGCTCTGCCTTTCAATTCTGCAGACCCCTGCTGTTTCAAGTCTGCTCAATGGGACGACCATAACCGCACAGGCGGCGACAAAGAATGGTCTCGTAAAGAGCGGCGGCAATTATTATTACTACAAAAATGGGAAAAAAGTGAAAAACACTTGGAAGACTGTCACACAGACATCAGCGAGCGGAAAAACTACCAGTTACAAGTACTATTTTGGCTCGGATGGCGCAGCTATCAAGGCTACGACAACCATGAATTCGACTTATAATATTAAGCTGAAAGCAATCAATGGCAAGATCTATGGCTTTGATACTAAGGCACGCATGGCAACGGGGATTTACGTAAATGAAATAACTGGAAAACTCTATTATTTCAATTCGAAAGGCGTGTACAGCGCGACGAAGACAATGAAGCTGCGCAGGGCAGCGAAATATGGACAGAATTTGTCTACGCTGGTCAGTCTTTTGGGGACACCGAAGTCCCGGGAGGAGTATTCAAGCTGTCTGATGATCGGTTACACGGATATCACGCTTGAATATACGCATTTTACCGTTTGTGGGCTTCGGGCTCCGGGCACTACAAAAGAAACTGTGTACGCGATTTACGCAAAATGAGATTGCGTGAATAATTATTATCAAATATGGGAGGTAAGAGCATGAAAGGATTCAAAAAGTTGATGTTCCTGATGATTTTTGCCGCAATGGTAACGCTCTGCGCGGCACCCGCTATTACGACATACGCGGCGACCAGCAGCACGACGACGACCGTGAAAAATGGATGGGTCAAGAAAAACGGCAAGAAATATTATTATAAGAATGGCAAGCTTGTGAAAAATAAGCTTGGCTATAAGATCGGGAGCAGCTATTACAAAATCAGCAAGACCGGAGTCTGCACAAAGGTGAGTGAAGCGGCGGGGCGCGCAGGTGTCCAGCTGGAATCAATTGGCAGGGAGAGTACGAACAGTAAGACATTAAAGAAGGCGTTTACCTGGTGCTCTACGAAGATCGCGTATAAGGCAAACTGCGGTTCTCCGGCATCCGGGCAGACGAAAGCGGCGTATTATTCGATATATGGTTTTAAAAATAAAAAGGGCGACTGCAATGTGATGGCCGCGACATTCTATCAGATGGCTAAAGTACTCGGATATGACGCGAAGTATGTGACTGGATATATTGTCTCCGGATACGATTCAAATGGGGATGTGATTCTGGCGAATCATTCGTGGGTAACCATCACGCTCAGCGGAAAGACTTATGTGTATGACCCGAATTTTGCTTATGTGCAGCATACCCTGAATAATAATACGAAGGCACACAGCGGTTATAAGATGACCTATACAAAGACAGGGAGCAAACAGCAGTATATTTACTATTCATCAAAAAAGAAACTGCTGAAGTAATCTGACAGAAAAGAGGACTAATTATGAGAAAAACAAAGGTTGTAAAAAAAAGCGGGAAGTATTTTGCTGGCAGCCCTTCTGGGCATGTCAGGAGCTATGAGCTCCTGGTGCGCGATGGCAGCAGAAGAAGAGACTGAGCAGGAGAGCGCGGTTGCTGAAGCTGAAACAGAAGCCGTTGAAGGCAATTCGGCAGAGAACGCGGAGATTGAGATCACGGAACTGGAGATCAGTCTGGATGATGTGACGCTGACCGTGGCGAATGCCACAGGAGTTCTTATTGAGAGTGTTGATATAGAAGCTGCTTCTGCCCAGGAAGATGAAGAAGCTTCCGAAGGAGAAGAAGATGCAGAGACATCGGACTCAGTTGGCGTCATACTGGCTTTATCGGCCGAAGACGGAGTACATACTCTGGAGATTACGGACACAACAGAACTGACGGAGCTTTCCGGCCTTACCCTCTTAGAAAAAATCGGGTTTTTCAGTCTTACTGGAACGGACACGAATGGAGATGCGAAATATTATTATGAGACCGCTGATGAGATCATGCTGGACGAGCCGGTGATCATGTATACAACCGGCCAGCTGACGGTTCGCGCAAGCGCGGATGGCTCCTCCGAGGCACTGGGCTATGTGGATCGGGGCAGTGAGGTGGAAGTGCTTGGAGGTACCTCTGCCTGGCTTTTGATCAGTCAGGGAGATCTGACTGGTTATGCGGCGGCACGTTTCCTGACTGCGGATGAATCGGAAGCGCAGGCTGCGGTCGATGAGGAAGCAAGCGCAAGGGCGGCACAGGAAGCGGCAGCGGCGGCACAGGCAGCAGCCGCAGCACAGGCGGCCGCTGCAGCGCAGGCAGCAGCAGCGGCTCAGGCGGCATCATCGGGCAGCTCGTCTTCGCAGACAGAAGCATCTGCGGCGGAAGACGCGTGTCTCACCGGAGGAGTATTAAACTAAAAGATTATGTCACTGGTATCGAATAGTTTTATTCTGTTCGCGGGAGCGAGTGTCCTTGTTTATTATCTCGCCCCCGCAAAATTCCAATGGATGGTATTGCTGCTGTTCAGCTACGCGTATTATCTGACAGGCGGCGTACGTCTTACAGGATATCTTTTATTTTCCACGATTGTTACATACGTGGGAGCAAGACTGATCGGAGCTTTTTATGAAAAAGAACGATCATCGAGTCAGGTCAGGTGGATTTTGATCGTGGCATTGCTGCTCAATCTGGGTATGCTCTGTTATTTGAAGTATACAGGTTTTCTGCTGGAAAATCTGAACGCTCTGTTTGGAGGGGATTTGCGAATAACGTCGCTTGCGCTTCCTCTGGGAATTTCTTTTTATACATTTCAATCCACCGGCTATCTGCTGGACGTTTACTGGAAGAGAATAGATGCGGAGAAGAACCTGCTAAAATATGGGCTTTTTGTTTCTTTTTTTCCGCAGCTGATGCAGGGACCTATCGGACGATACAGTCTGCTGGCGTGCCAGCTTTATGAACCGCATGCTTTAAAGAAAGAAAATCTTATCCGCGGAGCCGAGCGAATGTTGTGGGGCTTTTTCAAAAAAATAGTGATCGCAGACTGGGCAGCGGTATTTGCGGACGCAATATTTGACACACCGGATATGTATCAGGGGGTGGCTCTTTTCGGAGCGCTTTTTTATATGATTCAGCTCTATGCGGATTTTTCCGGCGCAATGGATGTCGTCATTGGGCTTTCTCAAATGTTCGGAATTACATTGGAGGAGAATTTCCGGAGACCGTTCTTTGCAAGATCTATGGCTGACTTCTGGCATCGCTGGCACATTACACTTGGAAACTGGATGAAGGAATACCTGTTTTACCCGGTGTCCCTTTCGGGATGGATGTCAAAATTTTCTCGTTGGGCAAAGAAAAAATTTGGGCGTAAGATGGGAAGGACGATTCCGATTGCTCTTGCGGACGTGATTGTATTTCTGGCGGTTGGAATCTGGCATGGCGCAGAGTGGAAATATGTGGTGTATGGTTTTTATAATGGCTTCATTATAGGTTCGAGCGAATTGCTGGCAGGGCAGTATCGGGAATGGAAGAAGAAACTGGGAATTTCCGGGAAAGAGACGTGGTATGTTGCCTTTGCAATTATACGTACTTTATTCCTGACACTTACCAGAATGTATTTTGACCGTGCGGATTCTGTGAGTGCCGCGCTTCGGATGATGAAGGCTACCCTTACAAGCTTTCATCCTTCCGTGCTTCTTACGATTCCTGCAGGGCGGGACGGGCTTAGCTTTACTCCGTATGCGCTGCTGATTATTGCGGTTGGATGTGTGGTAGTGGTTATTGTGGAGATTCTGCAGGAAAAGGGTATTCAGATTCGGGAATCACTTGCGAAACTTCCGCTTCCGGCAACAGCCGCGGTCTATTTTATTCTGCTTTTATCGATTGGATTATTCGGCTCAACGGCCGCTGTGAAAGGCTTTATTTATGCACAATTCTGATATGGATCTAACAATGAATAAGGAACCTGTGGCTGCAAAAGAAACATCATCGAGAGCAGGTACAGATGAAACTGCGGATTCGGTCCGGGCTGTTGGGAACAAAGCGAAAGGACTACCGGAGACAGCCGGGGAAAACGAAGAAAAACGCCCCGTGCGCCGTCGGACGGTGTGGGGGATTTTGCTTGCGGTAGTTATTTGCGCTTTATTGATTTATGTGCTGGATCTGGCTCTTTATCCATGTACATTCATGCGTAATGACATTCACGCGATCAGTACAACACAGTATGATGATCTGATTGTAGGAACCTCCCACGGCAAAATGAATATTGATCCGGATTCGATGGAAACGGTTACGGGCAGGAGCGGTCACAACGCGTGTGTAGGCGGCGAATACGGAATCGATGCTTACTATATCGTGAAGCTTGCGGTGGAGAAGCAGAATCCAACTCGTGTGATCTATGAAATTTCTCCCGGTTATTTTGTGACGGAAAAAGAAGAGGGAAACAATTATTTGCTCTTTTATCATGAGTTTCCTCTTTCAATGGCAAAGTTTGAATACTTTTTTGACGCGATAGCTAGGACAAATTTCCGCACAGTATTATTCCCGTGGTATGAGTATTCCCTTTCGTATGAGCTTCCGCTGGTTCCTGAGACGCTGACGAAAAAACTTACAGGAGACTACAGCATTGACAGCCTGAAAAGTGATTCTCAGGAATACCATGAGAGCGGGTTTATAGAGCGTTATGCGGTGGATACCACTTCGCTTTTGCTTACTGAGCCGCTGCTGTATGAGGAGGGTGCGGTCGTAGAAGAGAATATGGAGTATCTGAAGAAGACGATCGAATTCTGTCGCGAAAATAATATCGAATTTGTGGCTGTTACAACACCGATTCCGGCTGCGACGTTGGGCTCTTGGTGGGACAGCTATACGGCCGCATGGGAATATTTCGAAAGCTTTTTTGAAGAAGAAGGGGTAACCTACCTGAACTTTAATACAGATTATTACTTTTCATTTTCTCATGACATTGAGTATTATACAGATTATGATGGGCATATGAATGGTGATGCGGCCAGAGAATTCTCCAAAGTGCTTGCTGAGTTGTTGTAGTTGGGGACTTCCGTGTGAGGTGTCCATAGAAATACCGCGAACGGTGGCTGCCCATGATGCATTCATGCATTCGTAAATAATATTGCGAATGGCGGCCGCTGAATGGTGGCGGCTCTATAATTAAGCACAGGGCGCATAAGGTATTTTGTGGCTTACGCCACCTGCGCGAAGTGTTAGCAAGCCCGAGGGAGGAAGGAGAGAAAAAGTACAAAATGAGAACAAACGCATTGGAATATTTAGAGGAAGCGGCGGAACGGTATGCGGATAAAGTCGCTTTCGCGGATGATACAGATTCGTGTACGTTCGCCGGACTTTTGGACCGCGCACGGCGGATCGGGACCGCTCTTTCTGCATGGTTTCCTGTCAGAAAGCCGGTTCCGGTATTCATGGACAAGAGTGTGGATACCATTGGAGTCTTTATGGGGGCACTTTACGCAGGGGCATTTTATGTTCTTGTAGATACAAAGCATCCGGCAGCTCGTGTCCACCAGATTTTGGAAGTGCTGGATACTGATATTATCGTTACTTCGTCAAAGTATTTGAAAGATCTGGAGAAAGTGGGGTTTGAAGGCAGGGTTTTGCTGGCGGAAGAGCTCGCCAATGTGGAGACGGATGGGACGCTCCTGGATGGGATACGCGCTCAGGCAGTAGATATGGATCCTCTTTATGGCATGTTCACATCTGGTTCTACCGGAGTTCCTAAGTGTGTGGTGGTCGGTCATCGCTCTCTTCTGGACTTTATTGAATGCTTTACAGAGATTTTTAACATAACAGAGCAGGATGTGATTGGAAACCAGGCCCCGTGGGATTTTGATGTTTCCGTAAAAGACATTTACTCCGGCTTAAAGACAGGCGCGACCGTGCAGATTATTCCGAAACGTTATTTTTCCTTTCCCACGACACTTCTGGATTTCCTGGAGGAACGGCAGGTGACGACGCTGATCTGGGCGGTATCGGCTCTTTGCATCATCAGCACGCTGAACGGGTTTGACTATCTGGTGCCCCATAAAATTAAAAAGGTGCTGTTTTCCGGTGAAGCCATGCCGGTGAAACACCTGAATATCTGGCGTCACTATCTTCCAGATACGATGTTTGTAAATGTTTATGGACCGACAGAAATTACATGTAACTGTACCTGGTATATTGTGGACCGTGAATATGAGCCGGGAGATGTGCTTCCGATGGGGAAGGCTTTTCCAAATGAGAAGGTCTTTCTTCTGGATGAAGAAGATCACCTGATCCCGTCCTCGTCGGCAGGAGTGAGCGGAGAGATCTGTGTGAGCGGCACAGCGCTTGCTCTCGGTTATTACCGAAATCCTGCCGGTACGGCGCGGGCATTTGTGCAGAACCCGCTGAATGACTGCTATCTTGAGAAGATTTATCGAACCGGAGATCTGGCATACTACAATGAAGAAGGGAATCTGTGCTTTTCAAGCCGTAAGGATTTCCAGATAAAACATATGGGACATCGGATTGAACTGGGCGAGATTGACAGCGCCATGGAGAAAGTTCCAGAGATAAAACGCAGCTGCTGCATTTATGACATGGCGTCAAAAAAACAGTGTGCTTTTATGAAGGAGAAATCGAACGGCGTCCCCTTGCCAGGGCACTCGGCGGATTGCTGCCTTCTTTCATGGTTCCGAACGTATTCAGGCGTGTAGACACACTGCCTTTGAATAAAAACGGAAAGATTGACAGGAAAGAACTGATGAATTATTATCAAAAGGAATGTGAAAAGGAAAGGAGAACCAAAAATGGAGGAACTGATTGAAATTCTTGAGGATATTCAGCCGGATGCGGATTATGAGACATGCACAACGCTGATTGACGACGCGATTTTGGATTCATTTGCGATTTTATCGATCGTCAGCGAACTTCAGGACACATTTGGCATTAAGATTACGCCGGCTGATCTTACACCGGAAAATTTTAATTCCGCACAGGCACTGTGGGCTATGGTTTGCAGACTGAAGGGATGAAGCAGTGGGACAGGGGGGAGCATTCGCTCCCCCTGTCCCATTAGATGTACATGGCCACGAAAAGAAATTTAGCGGCTTTGCTGCTTGCGGTTTTCATCATATCTTTACATGCAGAGCAGGCTTCTGTGTATAGTAGGAACTGTAGTTGGCACCATAATACTTCGAATAACTCTTTGCCTGCGCGAAAAGGGGATCATAGACTTTGCCGTCTATTTCACACCATCCGTGCGCGCCTTTCCCGGTACTGTCTGAGCAAACATAAACCTCTGTGTATCCGATTGCCTTTGCCAGATATGCCAGAGCACAGGCGTCGGCGAAGCAGTTGCCTCTGCCGTACAGGAAATGGTCATTTGCGTGATCTGCCGTCCAGCCTGGATAGTTGATGCCGACGGTCATCTGCGCGTAATGTTTCGCCATTACCCAGTCAAAGCATACTTTAAGTTTTTGCGATTTTGACATAGAGGAGGTAGTGATTTCCTCAGCGATAGACACGGCACGGAGATAGGTTTCAAACTCCTTTACTGCCACAGAATCCATCTCTTTACCTTTCGAATTATAATAGGTACTCCCGATCTTCCAGTTTGATAAAACGCCCTTGCTGTCTGCGTAGTACGTATTTTTTCCTACTGTTGTTGTACCCGTTTTCAGAATGCCGCCCGTACTAAAATAATAATACTTTCCGTCGATTTTAGTCAGACCTGTCGCACGCACGCCTTTTGCGTTGAAATAAGATTTTCCTTTTGAAAAAGTCACCCATTTTGACGTGACCATAACGCCTGTCGACGGTTTAAAATAATAGGTCTTAGAATCGATCGTCTTCAGACCGGTTTTCATGATTCCGCTTGCGTTAAAATAATAGTATTTTCCATTGATCTTTTTCTTCCCTGTGACACGGGCACCACTGGCGGAAAAGTAGGACTTTCCTTTTTCAAATGTCTTCCAGGTGCTTGTGACCATGATACCGTTCGATTTAAAATAATATGTCTTCGATCCAATCTTCTTCAGGCCTGTTACACGTTTTCCGTTCGAACCAAAATAAGATTTTCCTGTCGAAAATTTTACCCAGCCGTTTTTCAGCATCACGCCATCCGATGGATCAAAATAGTAGACAGCCCCGTCAATTTTCTTTTTTCCGGTAACCTTCTTGCCTTTTACGTAGTAATATTTATTACCGGACGAGTCCTTTACCCAGCCATTCAAAGTCGTACTTTTTTCAGTTTCTGCAGTGGTAACGGCAGCAGCGGATGACGCTTCACTGCTGCTTATGCTCGCTGTGGTAATCAAAACTGTTGCGTCAATATTTTCCATAGCCAGCACACGGCTTGATAATGGCGACAAAGTCAGCATTAACCATATAATCATACGAGAAACGATTTTCAGTTTATTTTTCAATTTCATACCCATTCTGCCATCTCCTTATTCGTGAATGATAATCTCCGGAATACAAATCCTGTTTAGATCGTAATTACATAATTTCGGTTATTGGCATAATTCGGTATACTTTTTCCCTTTGTTCCATATGCCATCCCGAAGTAATCATGGCTTGTGTCAGATCTGGACCAGCTGGGATCATAGACCTTGTTATTAATCTCTGCCCATCCGTGATAGCCGCTCGAAATGGCTTTGGCCTCATATCCAACAGCGTTTGCAAGATAAGCAAACATAACCGCGTGCGTGTAGCAGGCACCTGTATTAGCTCCTGATACGAAGATTCGATTCGCGTACCAGAGATCCCAGTTGGTCTGTTTTCGGAAGGAACCGGTACTCGCGTATCGAAGGTAGGTCTTTGTATAATCATAGCACTTTCTCAGTTTTTCCTTCTTCGTGTCGCTGTTTTTCGTAATGGACTGCATCATCAGATTCGCATTATATAGAATAGGAAGCTTCTCCCTCCTCCATCAGATTGTGATTACATAATAACGGGCTTTCGCATAGCTTGGCACGTTGGTTCCTTTTGTCCCATAGGGCATGCCAAAATAATTGTGCTTTTTATCTACGACAGACCAGTTCGGGTCATAAACGTAATTGCCGATCTCGGCCCAACCATGTCCGCCGGATGAGACAGCGTTGACGCTGTAACCAACCGCATTTGCCAGATACGCAAAAACAACACCGCAGGTATAGCAGTCAGCGGTAATGTAGCCGGACACGAAGATCCTTTTTGCGTAATAGAGATCCCAGTTTGACTGTTTGCGGAAAGAACCGATATTGCAATAGCGGAGATTTTTCGTTATCCAGTCAAAACACTTTCTGAGTTTTTCCTTTTTGGTGTCACTGTTTTTCGTGATGGACTGCATTTTCAGATTCGCCTGATAAAGAATCGGGAGCTTTTCTTTACTGTAAGAAGTTATTTTTGCCTTTCCGTTCTTATTAAGGTAAACTCCGTTTACTGTTTTAGAAGTGACCATATAGCCTTTTTTCCCTTTGGCGATGGTGAAATAATAATAGCTGCTGCCAACCTTCTGCCATCCGGTGCGCTGAATTCCTTTTGCGTCAAAATAATAGTATTTGCCGTTAATCTTATACTTTCCGTCCTTTACTTTCTGGCCGGTTTTATCATAATAATAGTAATTTCCGGCTGATGAAGTATACCAGGTGCTTTTCTTTTTGGACGCAGCCATGACCGTAGATGACGCAAAAACCATCAACAGTGACGCAATTAACAGTCCAAATAACAGTTTCAGAGCGTGTTCTTTCCTGATTTTCATTTCTCCCTCCCTTTCTCTGCTGCAACGTTAAGGAACCGCAAACGCACAGAATGCCAGCCCTTATTGTTTGTTTTTCGTTAACTGTAGAATAGTACTTTTAGTATATCATAGCCCTTTTTGGCGTTCAACGATTTTTTGGCTTCAGGTGATAAAAATATTCGTTAGCTGCAGCATACATAGGCTAAGTAAAAGCCATATATAGAGTGAATAAAGCTGATCAGACAATTATTATATTGATTTTCCCCTCCCGAGTGATATAATTTCTATGAATCTATTATTTTTTATTCAAGTTGTGGGAGGAAATCATATGAAAAAGATCAGAAAAGCGTTACTGCCACTGTTCATGGCGATGTTGATTTCAGCGCTGTTTGGGACTGTGTCCATGGCGGCCTCATCAGGCACCGTCGCAAAAATCGGAAGTACAAAGTATACTTCCTTGGAGGCTGCATTTAAGGCGGCGAAAAACGGACAGACAATTGTGCTGCAAAAAGACGTATCCTACAGCAGCGTTCTTTCATTTAGCCGTTCCGGCAAATCCGTTACGCTGAACCTGAACAAGCATACCATTACATTCAAAAAATCCACGGCATACCTGTATGTGAAAAAGGGAACGCTGACGGTCAAAAACGGGACGGTAAAGCAGACAAAAGCGGTGTATGACGAGATATCCGGAGTAAACGGGACTGTGTTTAAGACTGCGAAGGCTGGCACGTTGAAGATTACCAGTGGAGCCTATAAGGGGGAACTGGAAAATCTGGGCACTATGATAATCAGCGGTGGGTCTTTCTATAACGCTTACGCCGATTATTATGGGACTGGGACGAAGGTGTATGGGACTATAATTGACAACAGCGGGACGTTGACCATCAGCGGAGGCACGTTTACGAAAAGGGTCTGGAGCATGCAGTGGTTTGTTGTCAATACCGGGAAAATGACCATCAGCGGAGGGGAATTTGTATCCTCTGGATATTCAATCCTTAACAGCACCCAAGGCAAACTTACCATTACGGGCGGCACGTTTTCGGGTGATGGGGAATATACGGAATCGTTTGCCGGGCTTATTTACAATTATGGTTCCGGCGCTACTATAGTGATAAAGGATGGGACCTTTACAACGGAATCAGGAGCACCTTGTATTGCTAACGAGATCGGAAAAACGACCATTTATGGTGGAACGTTTGTAAATAAGGATTCTAATTATTATTGCATTTATGCAACAGGCGGTTGGGAAGATGAGGAAAGCGTGATATCTATCAAAGGCGGTACATTTAAGTCGGCCGGAGATATGATTCGTGCTCGCTATGGCGCTACTGTTAAAATTTCTGGTGGGACATTTAAAACCACAGGAAACAAGTCAATTGTTTTGTATACCTGGAATGGCGGCAAAATCAAGGTGACAGGCGGATCTTTTACTGGCAAAAAAGCCTATAAATATGCACAGGTCACCGACTCGACCAGGTATGGAAAGGCGAAGGTCACCATATCCGGCGGCACGTTTAATACAAAATATGGCGAGTATACAGAGTAGAAATTTTTGTAAAGCATTGTTAGACTTTTTACAGCGCGGCCGGAGGCTTTTGCCTCAGCCACGCTGTAATTTTCTTTAATAAAACCCATGTTGCTGTTTGTTAGGATTCAGTTTTTTCCCGCTTCATGAATGCAGAGTCTGAATACTATTTCGCGGCAACACTTAAGCTGGATTCATCTGCTTCCGCAGATTCGCCACTTCCTGAGAAAGCTCCTGCATTTTATCCATGGCGTCATTTAATTTATCCATGGTGTCACTCAATTTCTGCATGAGGGCAGCGTTCTCGGCTTCGGCTTCTTTTACCTTTTGCTCGGCGGCATCGGCGCGCAGTCGTTCCCGCTCCGTATTTGCTTTCTCAGCATCGCGGC
>JAJBVE010000101.1 GCA_020859995.1 Clostridiales bacterium | reverse complement strand
GTTTCCACTTACTCTATTCTCCCCAGCATAGCTGGGGGTTTAGGTCTTTCAATTAGTATCTATGCCGGGACTGCACAGGATAAACTTCATCGAAAGGCCCCGTCTCATCGTAAAAACATATGGATCATCTTATCGTACAGTTTTTTGTACGGCTGGTAGCGCATCGGAAGGTCCAGCCAGAGCTTTTTATCCACGATGCTCTTGGAATGGGAGAACGTATCAAATCCTTTTTTCCCATGATAGGAGCCCATCCCGCTCTCTCCGAAACCGCCGAATCCCATCTCGCTCGTCGCCAGATGAATGACTGTATCATTGACACAGCCGCCTCCAAAGCGGCATTTGGACATCACCATCCGGGCTGCTCCGCGGCTGCGTGTAAAGAAATACAAAGCCAGCGGATGCTCCATGGAATTGATCTTTGCGACTGCCTGATCCAGTGACTGGTAGGTGAGGATCGGCAGCACCGGCCCAAAGATTTCCTCCTGCATAATGGGATCCTCAAATGTAACGCCGTCGATCACGGTCGGCTCTATCCGCAAAGTATCCGCATCCGAGTGTCCGCCCGCAACGATCCGACATCTGACATCTGTTCCCTGACAACGGCCTGTATCCGCTTTCCCGTCATCGCTCTTTTGTTTCCTTATATTCTGATCATCCTGGTTGTTCGGACATGTCGCTCGTTCTGCTCTGTCAGAAACCTTTTGATCCGCCGCCGGCATCGTTCGGCTCCCACCGGCAGACACAGTAGCATCTATCAATCCCCGGATCCGCTCAAAATGCTTCCGGTTGATGATCTTTCCATAATCATCATTTTGCAGAGGCTGTTTTCCAAACTGTCTGCGGATCTGCAGGCGGATCTGCGCGACCAGTTCATCCTTGACGGCCGGGTCACAGTATACATAGTCCGGCGCCACACAGGTCTGGCCGCAGTTCAGATATTTGCCAAATACGATCCGTTTTGCTGCCAGCTTCAGATTTGCAGTGCGATCCACGATACAGGGACTCTTTCCTCCCAGCTCAAGCGTAACCGGGGTCAGATGATCGGACGCGCGCCGCATCACCTCACGCCCCACCGATTTACTGCCGGTAAAGAAAATATAGTCAAAATGCTCCTGCAACAGATACTGATTTTCCTCGCGTCCTCCTGTGACCACCGCCACATAGGATTCCTCAAAACATTCTCTGATCATTTTCGCGATCAGATCGCTCGTGTTCGGCGAATAAGCGCTTGGCTTAAGCACCACCGTATTTCCTGCGGCGAGCGCGTCCACCAGCGGTTCCATCGTCAACAGAAACGGGTAATTCCAGGGACTCATAATCAGCGTCACTCCGTAGGGCGATGGTTTGGTAAAGCTATGGGAACAGAACTGCGCCAGCGGCGTCCACACCGTCTTATCCCGTGCGAAGGATCTGGTATGCTTCTGCATGTAGCTGATCTCGCTTAAGGTCAGTCCCGTCTCACACATATAGCTTTCAGAGGAACTCTTGCCCAGGTCCTTTTTCAGCGCGTCGCTGATCTCGTCTTCGTGCTTTCTGATGCAGCTTTTCAGACGGCTGATCGCATTCAGCCGATGCTCCACGTGCAGAGTCGCTCCGGATGCAAAATATATGCGCTGCTTCTCCACGATCTCTCTGATCTGTGTCTCCGTCATTCAAATGCCCCCTTTATACAATTCCTGATATTTGGACATATCTGCCCTGTAAAAAAGTAGCGTAATATTTACGTTTTCATACGTACCTTGCGGGAATAAAAATGGTTTCGCAATTAGCGCGCCGGGGAATTAATTGCCCTTCCCGTTGGTCGGCGGCGCTGCTGTATCATCACTCCAGTACTTTATAATAAAACCTCTCCAGCTCCTTCGCGTCCATCAAAACCGGCACCGGGTAGAGCGGGTTAGCTTCCTTATCCGCGTACTGCGCCAGCTTCGGGATATCATCCTTCCAGAGCTCCGGCACGGTGTCGCCAATACCAAAGCGCTTCTTCATAGCCTTGATCGCCTCGATGAACGCCTTTGCTGCCTCCTCCATGGGATCTGTCTCTTTCGCCACGCCGGCTGCGGCAGCCAGCTTCGCAAGTTTTGCAAAGTAGGACTCTTTCTCCTTGCGGCGGGATTTTTTCTCCAGGCAGGAAGCATACTCCTCCAGAACAAACGGAAGCAGAATCGCGTTCGCCAGTCCATGCGGAACGTTGTACTGCCCGCCCAGGGAATGCGCGACCGCGTGGACATAGCCCACATAGGATTTTGTAAACGCGCAGCCCGCGTAATAGGAAGCGCGAAGCATATTCCTTCTCGCTTTCACATTTTTCCCATTTGTGTACGCTTCATCCAGATTTTCAAAAATCAGGCTGACCGCCCGCTCGGCGTCCCTGCGTGTGCCCCGGGTCGTCGTATTGCCAATATAAGTCTCCACAGCATGAGTCAGCGCGTCCATTCCAGTCGTCGCGGTGACAAACGGCGGCAGGCTTAAGGTCACATTCGGATCCAGCACAGCATAGCGCGGAATCAGGCTGAAATCATTGATCACATACTTGTGCCGCGTATCAGCATCCACGATCACACACGCCAGCGTCGTCTCCGATCCGGTGCCCGCCGTCGTCGGCACCGCGATCAGAAGCGGCAGCTTCGCATGCACATGAAGAATCCCCTTCATCTTTTCCAGTGACTGTCTCGGCTTGGCGACACGCGCGCCCACCGCCTTTGCGCAGTCCATACTGGAGCCTCCGCCAAATCCGATGATCGCCTCGCAGAACTGCGCATGATACAGTTCCAGTGCCTCCGCAACATTTGCAGTGGTCGGGTTTGCCGCTGTCTTGTCATACACAGCATAAAAAATCCCATTTTCCGTCAAGGCATTCTCCAGCTCCTTCGTCAGCCCCAGAGCGGCAATCCCCGGATCCGTGACAATCAGCACCCGCGTGAGTTTTTTCTTATGCAGCAGCTGGGGAATCTTGCTCACAGAACCGATGATTTTCGGATTGCGATAAGGTAAAATCGGCAGGGCAAGCTTAAAAACCGTCTGAAAAGTACGGCAATAAATCTTTTTCAGAGAATTCATACAGGACTCCTTTACAGGGCGCGCACAGTCTGTGCGCATGAAACACATCTTGGAAACCATTCCCAAAAACATGAGGTCATTATACATCCTTGCTTTCTTTATTTCAATGAAATATCCATAGTTTTTTCTGTCGCTTTCATTTCACTTCACATCCATTCAGTACCTTCGCAATTACGAGGAATATCCCATGCGAAGCGTGGGATGCCCGCATCCACAATCAGAGATTGTGGACATACCGCACCCCACAATCAGAGATATGATGTATCTTCCGGTCTGCAGGGAACAAACAGCAATTGTTTGCCTCATTTTTCGCAACAGCGCTAAAGAATAAAAACTTTTCGCGATAAAAATGCTTGTATTTTCCCAC
>JAJBVE010000058.1 GCA_020859995.1 Clostridiales bacterium | reverse complement strand
AAACCGGCGAAAGCCGGTTCCTATAATCTATCAGGAGAGAAGAAAAAAATGGTAAGAGAAGATGTCAGAAATATCGCGATTATTGCGCACGTAGACCACGGCAAAACCACGCTGGTGGATGAGCTGCTCAAGCAGAGCGGCGTGTTCCGTCAGAATCAGGAGGTTGCGGAGCGCATCATGGATTCCAATGACCTGGAGCGTGAACGCGGGATCACGATACTTTCCAAAAATACGGCTGTCACTTATAAAAATACGAAAATCAACATCATCGACACCCCTGGTCACGCGGATTTCGGCGGTGAGGTGGAACGGGTACTGAAAATGGTCAACGGCGTTATCCTGGTGGTGGACGCTTTTGAGGGACCCATGCCTCAGACCAAATTTGTTCTGCGCAACGCGCTGGATCTGGATCTGCCGGTCATCGTCTGCATTAATAAAATCGACCGCCCGGAGGCCCGTCCCGAGGAAGTTGTGGACGAGGTGCTGGAGCTTTTTCTCGAGCTGGATGCTTCCGACGAGCAGCTGGACTGCCCGTTTGTCTATGCTTCCGCCAAGGGAGGCTATGCCAGCCTGGACGCCAGGACGCCTGGCAAGGATATGCAGCCGCTTTTTGAAACGATTTTAAACTACATCCCGGCTCCGGAGGGCGATGAAAACGGGCCGACTCAGGTGCTGATCAGCACCATTGATTATAATGAATATGTCGGCCGCATCGGCGTCGGAAAAGTGGACCGCGGTTCGATTTCCGTCAATCAGGACGTGATCATTGTCAACCATCACGACCCGTCCAAGCAGCATAAAGTCAAAATCAGCAAGCTCTATGAATTTGATGCTTTAAATAAGGTAGATGTACGTACCGCAACGATCGGTTCGATTGTGGCAATTTCCGGCATCGCCGATCTGCATATCGGCGATACGATCTGCGCGCCGGACGCGCCGGATCCGATTCCATTCCAAAAGATTTCGGAGCCGACGATCTCCATGAATTTCATTGTCAACGACAGTCCGCTGGCCGGACAGGAAGGCAAATTCGTCACCTCCCGGCATATCCGCGACAGGCTTTACCGCGAGCTGAACACAGATGTCAGCCTGCGGGTGGAGGATACGGAAGATACCGATACCTTCAAGGTTTCCGGGCGTGGGGAGCTTCACCTGTCCATCCTGATTGAGACCATGCGCCGTGAAGGCTATGAGTTTGCAGTCAGCAAGGCAGAGGTCATCTACAAGACGGATGAACGCGGCAAAAAGCTCGAGCCGATGGAGCTTTGCTACATCGATGTCCCGGAGGAGTTTTCCGGCACGGTTATCCAAAAGCTCAGTCTCAGAAAGGGAGAACTGCAGGGCATGAGCATCGGCCAGGGCGGCTATTCGCGGCTGGAGTTTTCCATTCCATCCCGGGGACTGATCGGCTATCGCGGAGAATTTCTGACTGATACAAAGGGCAATGGTATCATGAATACCATTTTTGACGGCTACGGTCCGTACAAGGGAGATCTGGCCTACCGCAATCTGGGCTCTCTGATCGCGTTTGAGAGCGGTGAGTCAGTCGCATACGGACTTTTCAACGCGCAGGACCGCGGCACACTGTTCATCGGGCCGGGAGAAAAGGTTTACTCCGGTATGGTCATCGGACAGAGCGCGAAGCCGGAGGACATCGAGCTGAATGTCTGCAAGACCAAACACCTGACCAACACGCGTGCATCCGGCTCAGATGAGGCGCTGAAGCTGACGCCGCCAAAGATCTTAAGCCTGGAGCAGGCGCTGGAATTTATTGATACGGATGAGTTGTTGGAGGTGACGCCGAAGAGTCTGAGGATCCGCAAGAAGATTCTGGATCCGACACTGAGGAAACGGGCGGGCTTTAAGAGGGGGTAGGCCAGAGTGCATATCCCGGACGCTCCACCGACCGGCAGGTTCCTCGGACACGCTCTCGCTTAGAAAACGGCGCAGCGGTACTAAGCTCAGCCTTCGCCTTACGGCTCGGCTTCGCTAAGGACCGGCGCCGTTTTAATAGTCCTCGGGGCCTGTCGGTCGGCGGAGCTGATTTCGATATTCCTCAGGGATCGGCTCATCATTGTGTAATGCATGAATCGCTTCTAATTTAAGAAGTCCGCCCATCGAAATGCGATTTTCCACTGAGAGGGGTTTTTAAGAAGGAGCTGATATTCTTCAACAGTAAGGTTCTCTTCCAGTTTGGTCTGGCCGTTATCGCTGATGGCGGCATGAAGGCAGTCGGAGAAACAAAGCGCCGGGTAAAGCAGGCACCACCAGTTCTGTCCGGCAGCCTCGCCAAGACGTATACGCAGAGCCTGATACCATCCGGCCGGGAAGGTATAGCTGCCGTAGGTGCGGTCTGGAAAATAACACCAGGCAATCTCTGCTTGCGCGCTGTAGGACTTACCCTGCTCTTCGAGGATCCTGTTTGCGTTTTCTTCCAGCTTAGACAGATTTTCTGATAGAAACTGCAGAATCGCCGCACGCTCTGTCTGCTCTGACTGCGGTTCTTCTTTGGCATCTTGCATTTCATCCGCGATCCATGTAAGAATTGCGTCCCGGACGAGATATTTCACAGCCTGATCTTCTTCGCTGTCGCTGTTGGCGAGCACATGGAAGCGCACAACTTCCTCCGCGATTCCCTGCTGCAGGAACGTATAATGGGCAGCCGCAACCGTAAAGTTTAAAAATAAAGATAGTAATAGAAAAAGCACAATTGCGCTTACGTTTCTTTTCATTTTATGGATTCTATTTTCATTTTTCCGTAGAAAAAACATAACTGGCTTCCCTCCTTTTTCGGAGTGTTGCCAGTTTTTTCATAATTATACAGAGCCAGCAATATCGCTCTACGGCTGCATACAGCAGTCACTTTTCATTTTACAGCCCCGATAAGAGTGCGGATATCCTCCACATTCTGTTGACACATATATTCTTCTATTCCATCAATCACATCGATTGTGGCATGCGGATTGCGGAAGTTCGCTGTGCCGACCGCGACAGCGGTGGCCCCTGCCAGAATCAATTCCAGCGCGTCTTCCGCGCAGGTAACCCCTCCCATCCCGATAATTGGAATTTTTACAGCCTGTGCGCTCTGATAAACCATGCGCACCGCTATCGGGTGTATCGCAGGCCCGGAAACTCCTCCAGTCTGATTTGCCAGAGCGAATGTCCTGCGGTTGATATCAATCTTCATTCCCGTCAATGTATTGATCATCGAGAGCGCGTCCGCTCCCCCGGCTTCTGCTGCCCGGGCCAGTTCGGTAATATCCGTCACATTCGGACTGAGCTTCATGATCACCGGCTGCTTTGCGTGTTTTTTAATCTCCCGGGTGATCGTTTCGACAGAATCGGGATTCTGGCCAAAGGAAATCCCGCCGCATTTCACATTTGGGCAGGAAATATTGATCTCCAGCAGATCGACCGCGCTCTCAACAGAGAGACGTTCGACAACTTCCAGGTATTCTTCCGTCGTATGCCCGCAGACATTGACAATCACGGCCGTATCGATTCCTTCCAGAAATGGCAGATCTCTGGCGCAGAAGGTTTCGATGCCAGGGTTCTGCAGCCCGATCGCGTTCATCATGCCGCCGCGGGTCTCGGCTACGCGCGGAGTGGGATTGCCCGGCCAGGGGACATTCGCCACACCTTTCGTCACTACAGCGCCCAGACGCGACAGATCGACAAACTCACTGTATTCCATGCCGGAACCAAAAGTTCCAGACGCAGTCATGACTGGATTTTTTAATTCTACACCTGCGATTGATACTTTTGTATTGATCATAAAAATTGTCCTCGCAATGTCAAAGACCCCGATGCAAACATACGGGGCATCAAATTTGTAGCGATGCATGTGCAAGCATCGGAGTATTTGTCTACGCTTCAGTCGGCACTTAACGAGTGCCACTGGTACACAGTCCCTTATGGCTCCTGCTACCTGGCTCGTTGCTTCGCTGGAATAAACAGCAAATAAACAGGGACTCATAGTACATTAAGTTATGAATGAAGCAGGAATCAATCATCACAAATTCACGTCTTCTGCAGCAAAAACAGGGCCTTCCTTGCAGACACGCTTGTTTTTTACCTGCGAATGCGCGTCCACTGCCGTCGATTCACAGACACAGGCAAGACAGGCTCCGATCCCGCATGCCATGCGCTGTTCCAATGACAGCCAGCACTCAATCTCGTTTTGCTGCGCGTAAGATTTCACAGCCCGCAGCATCGGCGCAGGACCGCAGGCATAGATCACATCCGCATGCAGGCCGTTTTCGCGGATGCAGTCCAATACATTTCCGTGTGTGATGTGTGAGGATGCCTGCATTGCTGAGAGTCTGCTCATGAAAGAATCGTCTTCCACTGAGAAATACAGGGTTCCGTTTTTCGCCAGCTCTTCTGTCAGGAAAAGTTCGTCGCGATATCCGGCAATGACCAGCGCATGTCCCTGCAGTCTTTTGGAAAGCTCTACCATGGGAGGAAGCCCGATCCCGCCGCCAATCAGAAACGCGGACTTTCCTCCCGGGCACCGCTCCAGCGGAAATCCGTTGCCAAGCGGACCCAGGATGTCAAGGCTGTCGCCGGCCTGATATCCGGAAAATTCTTCGGTGCCCCTCCCTGCAACTCTGTACACCAACCGCAGCAAACCCTTTGATGGATCCGTCTCGCAGATGCTGATCGGACGAGGAAGCAAGCGTCCGGAATCATTGCTGTACACAGAAACAAACTGGCCTGGAACAGCATTTTTCGCTATTGTCCCGGCTTCAAGCCACAAGCTGTATATCTGGGAGGCGATTTTCTCCTGTGAAAGGATGATCGCCCGTGTGATTGATTTTTCACTCATATTGTGTTCCCCGATTTTTCTCCGATAATAGATGATTCTGTTCTTATTTCTTCTTGTATCCTGTATTGGCTCGTTGCTTTGCCAGAATGAAACAATTCGATCGTTTCATATAAACGGTTCTTCCAGAACATGCGTCAAAACATGTTTTGACAGCAGCTATCAGAAATTATTTTCCAGTGCCTGATTGATATCCTCAATCATATCCACGACTGCGGCGCGGCTTGCTTCCGCGAAATGATCCGCACCGAAGGAAGCATATTTTTCCTGTTTATACGCCGCGATAATTCCGCGCGAAGAATTGACAATCGCTCCAAGTCCATCTTCATTAAAGTAGGGTGCCAGATCTTTGGCCTTGCCGCCCTGTGCGCCGTATCCCGGGACCAGAATAAAAGACTTCGGCATTACACGGCGAAGGATCTTGCCCATCTCCGGGTATGTGGCGCCAACAACTGCTCCCACATAACTGTAGTCATCCCCCATGCAGGAATCCGCCCATTCAGCCACCTTCTCGCCAACCACTTCGTATAATGGTTTGCCAGCAGCTGTATTTCCAGAAGACGAACTGCCTTCGAATACAGAGCTTTCCACGCTTGCGGAATCCGTGATCAACCGATCCTGGAATTCTCCACTCGAGGGGTTGGATGTCTTTACCAATACAAAAATCCCCTTCTTTTCCTCCCGGCAGACATCCAGGAACGGCTTGATGCCGTCCGTGCCAAGGTAAGGATTCACGGTCGCGAAGTCTTCGCCGAACGGAGTCAGCAGCTGGCTTCCCACCTGTACGCGTCCCAGATGCGCTGTCGCGTACGCGGCGGAAGTAGAGCCGATATCACCACGTTTTACATCTCCAATCACCACAAGCCCCTTTTCCTGACAGTAATCAACCGTCTTTTTAAATACGGTCAGTCCAGGAAGTCCAAACTGCTCATACATGGCGATCTGCGGCTTTACAGCCGGGATCAGATCATAAACTGCGTCAATGATCTTTTTATTATACTGCCAGATTGCTTCAGCAGCGCCATCCAGAGTCTCACCAAATTCCGCAAAAGCAGATTTTTGGATAGATTCCGGAATATAGCCAAGCATGGGGTCCAGCCCCACTACAATTGGTGCGTTGGTCTTTTTAATATTGGTAATCAGTTTCTGAATCATTTCTTTCGTCCTCCCATATAAGCTCGCGCATATTTGATTACACCGTTGGCCGCGTACAGGCAAAACAACCCCGCAGATGAAGCCACTCCAAAGCCCGCATAGCGATAAGCCCGGTATGTCTTTTTCGTGGACTGCAGTTTGCTGCCGGATTTTCCGGAGCTGCTCAGGCGATATTTCAGCAGCGGTTCATTCACTGCCACAGCATTCCCATACTTTTTCAGAATACGCAGCCAGGTAATGTAATCTTCGTGGCTGTCTTCGTGCATCATTGGAAATTTCCTGGCAACATCTGTCCGGATTACTACTGAAGAGCAATTGATGCAGTTATGAAGCAAAAGCCTTCTGTAAGAAATGGATTCATGCACAGGAATCACCCGTCCGGTCAATTCTCCGTCAGGGGTCACCAACTCACGGGCAGTCGCGCAAAGGACCGGTCCGCCAGCTGCAGCCGCACGGTCATTCGAGGCAACGCCTCCCACAGCAGAACCTTTCCATGTGTGATCTGGTTCCAGCTGCCTCAGTTGTTTTATCAGCTTACCGCTCTCCCACCAGTCGTCCGCATCCAGAAAAGCAACATATTTGCCTTTCGCCATCTTAACGCCCCGGTTACGGGATGCGGCAGCTCCCAGGCTGTGTCTGTTTTTACAGTAGCGCACCTGCCGCACCGTCCTGTAGCGGTCCATCACAGAGTCCAGATTATCTGGAGAACTGTCATTGATCACGATAATTTCCAGCGGTACCTCTTCCTGTGCCAGCGCAGAGTCAATCGCCTGACAGATCGTGTCGGCACACTGGTATGCCGGGATAATCACGGAAACGAGCGGACGGCCTGCAGATGTGTGCGGGGACCCGGACGATGTTTCTGATGAACCGTTATCACAGGAATCCTCAGACAGACAATGCATCGTCTGTGAATCAGTCCCAAATGTGGCCATGCCCAACGTTTCTCCGCGTGCTGTCCCCTGAGCAACTGTATATGACATACTCTGGCTCTGCTTTTTTAGGGAAGACAATTTCCCAGTCTCCTTCGTCGACGCAGTCGTCTGCCACTGCTCTACACCCTCAGTATTCTCTTTCTGGAACAGGATTTTAACAGTGGTTGCGATCAGCTGTAAATCCAAAAGGAAGGAGAAGTTTTCTATATAGGTCAAATCCAGCTTTAATTTATCGTAAGGCTTTGTATTATATTTCCCATAAACCTGGGCGTATCCCGTCAGACCGGCCTTCACTTTCAGCCGATAAGAGAACTCAGGTATCTCTTTTTCATATATCGCCGCGATTTCCGGCCGTTCCGGTCTCGGTCCTACCAGAGACATGTCTCCTTCCAGGATATTGATCAGCTGGGGAAGTTCATCAAAATGAATGTTGCGCAGTACATTGCCTACAGGTGTGACACGACTGTCCCCCTTTGCCGCAAGACGGGCGCCCTGCTTTTCGGAATCCACTCTCATGCTGCGGAATTTGTATACCATAAAGATTTTTCCATCTTTTGTCAGACGTTCCTGGCGGTAGAAAACAGGACCTCCATCGTAAGCTTTGATCAGCAGCGCGATCAGCAGAAACAGCGGAAGCAGCACAACAAGCGCCACTGCCGAAATCACCACGTCAAAAAACCGCTTGACTGCCTGCTGCTCCACGGTCAGACCACGGTTGCGAAACAGCAAAAGGGGCGTGTCAAACATATTGATCTCCTCGCAGCTCATAATCATAATATCGGAAATCTTTGGCTGGCAATAACAGCGAATATCATGTTCAAAGCAGTATTTCAGAAACAAATTGCGTTCGTGGGAAGGGATATCGCAAATCATGACTGCCTGATATTTTAGAATTTCCTGCTCAATTGCCTCTATCCCACGGTCGAGAGAGATCGTCCCCTGGATTGCGTACTTGTCACGCCTTGTCTCCATTTTTGCCTTTAAAGACCAGGGACTTAATGATCCGTAAATCAGCAAAATTTCATGCGGGGGATAAATTTTGACATAGATCCAGCGCATGAAAAGAACCCACAGGATCACTGCCGCAAGATTAATCACGCAAACCCTGAGCATTGGCCCTATATGCTCCAGAAATCTCCAACGACCTATCAGTGCCAGCTGCACGTAGATAACAGCGTTGACAATCAGCACAGAAAAAATCTGAGAAAGAAGCACATCCAGCACTCTCTGATAGCCAACTTTAAAAGCGGAAAAAAGCTTTGACACCACCACTACCAGAAACGCATATAGAGAGATCAGAGCCAGATGTCCCCAAAAGCTGTAACGTCGGCCGATTACATCCGACATATGATAATCATGAAACCAGGTATACGTAAAGACAGCGGTCTGTACCGCCACAATCAGCACTGAGGCCAAAAACATGATCAGTCTCTTGTACTGTTCCTTTTTCTTCATAAAGTAATTCCTCCGGAACCATCAATAGTATCCGCCAGTAAAACAAGGATCCGCGCATCGGAAAGACATTCAGCAAAGCCTGTCAGTAAAAATCAGATATCCGCGCAGCAAAAATGCCTTCAGCGCATTCCATCAATAAAGGCGGAGATCCGTGCGGCAGCCTCTTCCTCGTCAAGACCATCAAACTCCATTACAATTTCATCGCCGCTCTGTACGCAGGCACTCAAAACGCTCAAAAGACTTTTCGCGTTGAATTCCCGATCTCTGAAATGGATCGTAATCTTCGATTCAAATTCCATAGCCAGCGTGCATAATTCTCCAGCCGGGCGCAAATGGAGACCCAGCTCATTATTTATGACCAGTCTTTTCTGCATTAAAATCAATCCTCCGTGGTTGCTTCCGCCTGCTGCTCTGCCTCCGTCGCGTTCACCGTTATGGTCACATCAGACACAAGCGTATAACCCTCCGGCAATTCAATTACCACCGGTATTTCGTAATCACCAGCTGCCGTGCAAACAGACAAATCTATTGTCGCAAAAATCTCGCTGCTTGATATAATACTTTCTTCATCCTCCGCATGAACCGTTACTGAAATCACATCCGCAGGTGAATAGGTAAGCACCAGATTATCCGGACGGTTCAGTACAGTCAGTTCAGACAAGGCAAGGGAAACTGTCTGATCTCCGTTTTTTTCTACCTGTATGGTAACAGTGACAGTCGAATCCACACCTGAAGCAAGACGGACATTTTCTATCCCGCTGATAGTCGTTGACAAATCTACTTCCTGTGTAAATGTTTCAGTAGCTCCGGAAACGGAGATCGGTTCACTCACGACAATCGTGTCAATTTCCTTCAGTGCTTCCGTAGTCCCTACCAGATTGATGGTAGTCGGCACAGTGCTGATATCGGTTACTTCATATCCACTCTCCGGCGTCCCATAAGTCTGAATCTCAATCGGCACCTCATAAAGCACCTCCCAGAGCTCTACATTGACGGTCACAGAATTGTCCGAAAGCAATACTCCTGACGAATCTTTGATCTGCAGTCTGCTCATCTGTGTTTCACTGAGGGTGTCGCCGTTTTTATCTGAAATAGTAAGTGCCGAAGTCAGCCTCTGGTCCGTGGAGATGCCGCTGACTGAAACAGAAGCCGTTACCTGACCAATTCGCTCAATCAGACTCTCCGGACCGGCTATCTGCACAGTCTTTCCCTCCTGGACCTCCGTCGTTCCAACCTCATAGCCATTCTCCGGTGTCCCTGATGTCTCCACAGTCACTACAAATTCACTCTCGACAATCTGCTCCAGCTCTACTTTCATGGAAGAAGGAACCACCGTAATCTCATCCAGAGTCACTGCGGAATTACTGCACGTGACTGTCAGCGGCACGGTATTCATTTCTGTCAGATTTTCCATGTCAGCCACTACCGTAAAATCTGAAGCCGACAAACTTTCCAGGACACGTTTGCGCTCCGTGACCTTAATCACAACCGAATCTTCCGAAACGATGTCAAACGCTTTATCAATCTCCGTCACACTGTCTTCATTGATAATCTCAATCTTGATGTCGCGGAAAAGCTTTGAAGTAGTCGGATTGCTGACATTTGCCACCACCAGCCAGATCAGAAACGCTACCAGTACCGACAGCACTTTAAGCGACAGATTTTTGGGAAGCTTACCAGGAAGCTTCCATGGGATCTTACGCTTCATTTTTTTTCCACCCTTTCACAAAATCCTTCAGGTACTGCCTGATCTTTTTAGGAGCGACGGTCTCATCCCGCAGCTGTGTCAGATATTTTCTCAGCTCATCCGCGGAAATTCCATGCATCAGTTCCCCCTGATAGGCAACGGAAATCGCGCCTGTCTCTTCAGATACAATGACCGTCATAGAGTCTGTCTCTTCGCTGATACCCAGTCCCGCGCGGTGTCTGGTCCCAAGGGCTTTATTCAGCATCATATTGTCAGACAGCGGCAGATAGCATGTCACCGCCGTAATACGATTGCCCTTAATAATGACAGCCCCATCATGAAGCGGTGTGTTATGTTCGAAAATATTAATCAACAGCTGGCTCGTGACAAGGGAATCCAGCATGATACCGGTACGTTCATATTCCGCGAGGCGGGTATTATGCTCCACAACAATCAGAGCCCCCGTCTTTACCTTGCTCATTTCAACAGAAGCCTTCACGATTTCATTAATTGTCTTTTCACTGAACCGGTCAGAACCATTTTGATTCTCATCACCGAATTGAAACATGCTGGAAAAAACAGATTTTTCTCCGAGCCGCTCCAGCGCGCGGCGGATCTCCGGATGGAAAACGACGACAGCGGCGGTAATCGCGATGTCAACAACCCGATTCACCAGATACATCAATGTCGTCATCTGAAATAAATATACGATCGCGATACAGCCCACAAGGATCGTGATCCCCTTTAAAAGATTCCACGCCCGGGTATTTTTAATCCAGAGTAAAAGATTATATACGAGGAAAGCCAGAATCAGAATTTCAACAATATCCGTAAGAGTAATGGAAACTGTCGGAATAGTCAGCCACGAAAGACTGTCACTCAGCCAAAACAATAAACCGCTCATCCGTGTTCTCCCTTCTCCGCCAGTGTAAGTACAATGCCTGCGTCAGTGTTAGTATCCATCTAAGAAATCATCCGTCATCGCACTACTAAAACAGTATAGCACAGTTTTCGTGTCATGCAAACTTTTTTTACTGTTCCCGCGGAAAGTTTATTCACAACAATCACGCGGCATCCCAGGCTAAATGTTCGCTTTCAGAATCCCGCGGCCGCCCGCGGTCTGATCTCCTGTACAAAGAACGACGAAAAACACCTGCCGCACCCCGGCAGCCTTCAATGCCCGCGCGGCTTCATCCATTGTACTTCCTGTCGTATAAACATCGTCCACCAGCAGAATCCTCTGCGGCGGAAATGCAGAGGAACATTCAAAGCTTCCTCTTAAGTTTCGCAATCGCCCGCTTCGATCCAGTTCCTTCTGATTTCCTGTATAACACACACAGCGCAGCAGGTGCTTATTACAGGGAATGCCAGTCCGGCGGCTGATCTTTTCCGCCAGAAGTTCAGCCTGGTTGTAGCCTCTCGCGGCGCGTTTTCTGGCGTGCATAGGGATCGGAACAAGGACCTCCGGCTGCCATACGGCAAGATAAGGCTCTGCAGACAGACTCATGGCAGCTGCAAAAAAGTCCAGATAATCCCGCCTGTTCTGAAATTTCATCCAGTAAACGCTGTGCCTGATTTTCCCGGAATATGTAAACGCCGCGCGCCCGCATTCAAATAAATGCCTCGTCCGCGCGCAGTCTTTGCACACCTCCGCCCGAGAACTGTCCAACGGCTTACCGCAAACCATACAAGCCGGTTCTCTTATCCAGGGCAGCCTTTTACGGCAGTCCTCACAGACATACTCCAGTCCGGCAGTCTTCACCGGACGGATCTGATCACAGAAGGGACAGCGCGGCGGATAGAGCCACTTCGCTGCCGTACTGCAAATGTTTCGTGCCATGCGTATTAAGTTTTTCTTTTTATTCATATAATCCGTACAGTTTCCCCAGCTTCTGTGACGGTGTTAAAATCTGTCTCGTTATAAGCTGTCTATAAGCTATCTTGCTGCAGTTTTATATACGCGGCAAGTTCCGAAACTCCAAAACTATTTTTGTTGCCAAAATAAGATTTTGATTTACATGGACAATTCTCGTATTCTTTCATCCAGCGCCGTATACCTTCTCTGTTCCACAATATTGTCGATCATCTGATCAAAGGTATTCGCATCCCCAACCAAAGTGACACATTTCCTTGCTCGTGTCACCGCTGTGTAAAGCAGATTGCGGTTCATGAGCATCCGCGGTCCTGTCAGAAGAGGGATCACCACAGCCGGATACTCGCTGCCCTGCGATTTATGAATTGTCACCGCATAAGAATGCTCCAATTCCTCCAAAGCATTATAGGAGTATTCTACCATGCGATGTTCATCAAATTCAACTGTAATCTTCTCCGTATGTAAGTTAATTTCACTGATAATTCCCATGTCGCCGTTGAACACGCCAATCCCTTTTTCGACCGGCACGCCATACCGCCCGCGGATTTCCCATTCCAACTGATAATTATTCTTAATCTGCATCACCTTGTCCCCTTCCCGGAAGATGATGCCATTGTGTTCATATTCCCGTTTATTCGGTTCAGAAGGATTCAGATATTGCTGCAGGATCCGGTTCAGTCGCTCTACCCCTAAAAGTCCTTTGCGCATCGGCGTAAGCACCTGAATGTCAAACGGAGCCGCGTTCACGTAACGCGGAAGCTTTTCCCGGATCAGCTGGATGACAATACTGATAATCACATTGGCGTCCTGTCGCTTTAAAAAGAAAAAATCTCTGCTCTTGTTGTCCAGTACAATATGCTCTCCGCGGTTGATTTTATGCGCGTTTACCACAATATCACTCTGAGATGCCTGCCGGAAAATGTGCGTCAGGCGCACGACCGGAACCTCACCGGAGGCAATGATATCCTTAAGTACACTGCCCGGACCGACGGAAGGCAGCTGATTGACATCGCCCACCATGATCAGTCTCGTGCCAGGTGTCACCGCCTTTAAAAGTGCGTGCATCAGCCACGCGTCCACCATCGACATCTCATCAACGATAATTACATCTGCATCCAGAGGGTTTTCTTCATTTCTGGAAAACATCTCCGACGAGCCGTTTCCTGCCTGACCGCCGGTGAAAAAAGTGCCTGAGTCTGCCGGAGCGCCGATTTCCAGCAGCCGGTGCACTGTCTTCGCCTCGCATCCGGTTGCCTCGGTCATCCGTTTCGCCGCGCGCCCGGTCGGCGCTGCCAGCAGAATCCGCAGTCCTTCTGACTCAAAGTAAGTGATCAGCGTATTGATCGTTGTCGTCTTGCCGGTACCCGGGCCGCCCGTAATCACCAGCAGTCCGCATCTGGCAGCTTCAATGACAGCCTGCTTTTGCAGATCATCCAGCATGGTCCCTGTCTTTTTTTCGATCTCACCGATTTTCCCCAGGATCACCTTGCGGTCCACCTCGCAGGAAATATTGATATCGCACAGCATTCTGGCTGAGCTCATTTCCATATAATAGCAGGCAGCCGTATAGACCCGCGTCTGCTCCTGTTCCTGGCGTACCACAATTTTCTTGTCAATTGCCAGATCCGTCAGATACTGGTCAATGCTCTCCAGCTCCACGCCGAGCAGCTCTCCCGCCCGTTCAACAAGCTTCTCCTTCGGGAGAAAGATATGCCCCTCCCCCATAGCCTGCTGCAGCACATAAAAGATGCTGCTCTTCATACGGTATTCCGAATCAATGCTTACCCCCGCCCGCTTCGCGATCTCATCCGCAATCCGGAATCCGACACCCGCGATATCGTCCGCCAGCTGGTAAGGATTATTCTCCAGCACCTGATACATGCCCGCGCCGTATTGCTTGAAAATCTTCACAGACAGGGCCGTCGTAATTCCAAACTGCTGCAGGTAAATCATTGCCTTGCGCATGTCGCGCTTTTCGTAAACCTGAGCTGCGATATCCCTGGCCAGACGGTCGCTGATGCCCTTAATTTCAGAGAGCCGTTCCGGCTCCTCCTCAATGATCCGAAAGGTATCCTCGCCAAACCGCCGTACAATCCGGGCCGCAAGCGCCGTACCCACGCCCTTGATCGCGCCGGAACCCAGGTAACGTTCCACGGACTCTGCATCGTCCGGCGTTTTCACCTGACATTCCGTAACTTTAAACTGGTCTCCGTAAGAAGGATGTGCTATGTATTCCCCCACAAGCTCCACCTTCTCTCCCTCTCCGATGTAGGGAAGTGTACCCGTGCAGGTGATCTCATCTGTCTCCGCGGCAGAACGCGCGGGAGGGCGTTTGCCTCCCGCGTCTCCCGTTTGCGATGGAAAGCTCTCTGGTTCCTGGGCAGCCAGGACAAAGACCGTATAGCCGTTTTCCTTATTTCTGAATATAATATGGTCAATATAACCCGTTAACCGCTCCATACTCCTCCGACTCGACTGTTTTTTTCAGAATCATTGTTTTATTCCAACTCCTCCTGGAAGTTTCATATCGTTTGTATATTTTCCCCAGGTATTTCACGCTGCCTGCCAGTTTTCCAAAAGCTGCTTACTCGTCCCACTTACTTCTCCAGAGGTTTTGTATTATTCGCCGAGGTCAGCTCCACAAACCGCCCTGTGCCAACCGCCACTGCCGTCATCGGATCCTCGGCTACCATCGTATTGATCCCGGTCCTGGCCTCAATCAGCTCCTCCAGCCCGCTCAGCAGCGAGCCGCCGCCCGTCATCACGATCCCCCGATCAACCACGTCCGCTGCCAGCTCCGGCGGCGTCCGCTCCAGCACGTTATGGACTGCATCCACAATCTGCGCCGTGACCTCTTTCAAAGCATCCCGCGTATCCTCTGACGTCACACGGATCGTCTTGGGAAGGCCTGTCACCAGATCACGCCCTTTAACTTCCATTACCTTAGGCTCTGGTTTTTCAAATGCGGTACCGATCGTAATCTTAATCTCCTCCGCAGTCTGCTCGCCGATCATCAGACCATATTTTTTGCGGACATAGCGGACGATCGCATCGTCAAAATCATCGCCGGCTACCTTGATCGAGGTGCTGACAACAATCCCGTCCAGAGAAATCACCGCCACATCACAGGTGCCTCCGCCGATATCCACAATCATATTTCCGCAGGGTCTTGAAATGTCAATCCCCGCGCCAATCGCGGCTGCGATCGGCTCCTCAATAATATTGACATCGCGCGCCCCTGCCTGATAGGTCGCGTCCTCCACAGCCTTTTTCTCCACTTCAGTCACACTGCTCGGAACACAGATGCTCACGCGCGGCTTGCGGAAGGACATCCTGCCGATCGCTTTCTGAATAAAGTATTTCAGCATCTGCTCCGTCACTGTGTAATCAGAAATCACACCCTTCTGCATCGGGCGCACTGCCATAATATTCCCCGGAGTCCGGCCGAGCATCAGTCTCGCCTCTTCCCCGATTGCTTTAATTTTATTGGTATCACGGTCGTAGGCCACGACAGACGGCTCTTTTAATACTACGCCCTTCCCCCTGACGTAAACCAGTATACTGGCCGTGCCCAGATCAATGCCGACATCCGAAGCTGCCATTATTATAATCCCCCTTTGTACTCTATGAACTGCCCATCTAATGAGAGCCGCGCAACTAAATCGCTTCGCGATGAGCGCGGCCTTCGTCCATACTCGCTTTGCGAGTACGGACATCTAATGAGAGCCGCGCAAATTTTTCCTATAGATAGTCTCCCACCATCTTAGCACACTATACCGTAAAATGGAAATTATTTTTTCGCAAGCTTTTATTTAGGATCTTCCCATTTTTTTTAGAATCTTGACATACTTTAATCACAATTCCGAATTATAGTAGGAAGCGTGTTAACGAAGAGTTAACGCATTTCATAACTCACACCTGGCGGCCCCCACACGCTGCCAGGTACTCCCTCAAACATTTCCTGAAAGGGACAGCCAACCCGGACAGGGCAAAACATTTTTCAACCCAAATTTTTCTCTTTCCTGAAAAAACCTGACGCGAGTCAGGTTTTTTCGTATGTAATAATCAATCTGGCGAACTCTGCGAAGCGCTGCTGCCTGCCTTTGCCAGTAAATCGGATAAAAGATCATGAACGCAATCCCTTATCCGATTTTGTAAACCAATAGCCATGTATGTTACTGCTGATTTTCTTTGAGGTATTTCGCAATATACTGCCCCGTATAAGAAATCGGGTTCTGCGCAACCTCTTCCGGCGTGCCCTCCGCGATCACTGTACCTCCCCGGTCGCCGCCTTCCGGACCCAGGTCAATAATATAGTCCGCAGTCTTGATCACATCCAGATTGTGCTCGATAACAATCACCGTGTTGCCGCCCTCCGCCAGGCGGTGCAGGATGTCTACCAGCTTGTGTACATCCGCGAAATGCAGTCCGGTCGTTGGTTCGTCCAGTATATAGACTGTCTTGCCGGTGCTGCGCCTGGAAAGCTCTGTGGCCAGCTTGATACGCTGTGCTTCGCCGCCGGACAGGGTGGTGGATGGCTGGCCAAGTTTTATATAAGAAAGCCCGACATCATAGAGCGTCTCGATCTTCCTGCGGATCAGCGGCAGATGTTCAAAAAATTTCAGTGCTTCTTCTACTGTCATATCTAGCACATCGTAAATAGATTTTCCTTTATATTTCACATCCAGTGTTTCACGGTTATAGCGTTTTCCATGGCACACTTCACAGGGTACGTAGACATCCGGCAGGAAATGCATCTCAATCTTCAGGATGCCGTCCCCGGCGCAGGCCTCGCAGCGACCGCCCTTAATATTGAAGCTGAAGCGTCCTTTTTTATACCCGCGTGCCTTTGCATCCGCTGTGGACGCGAACAGATCGCGGATCATATCAAAAACGCCCGTATAGGTGGCCGGATTAGAGCGCGGGGTGCGTCCGATCGGAGACTGGTCAATATTAATCACCTTATCCAGCTGGCCGATTCCAAGGATTGCGCGGTGCTTTCCTGGGATCGTTCGCGCGCGGTTCAGATCCTTTGCCAGGCGCTTATATAAAATCTCATTGATCAGCGAGCTCTTGCCAGAGCCGGAAACTCCGGTCACGCAGGTCATCACGCCCAATGGAATTTTTACGTTGATATTTTTTAAATTATTCTCCTGCGCGCCGCGGACCTCCAGCCAGCCGGTCGGTGTCCGCCGTGTTTCCGGAACCGGGATAAAAAGCCGATGGCTTAAATAGGCACCTGTAATGGATGCCGGGCAGTTTTTCAGGTCTTCTACCGTCCCGGCCGCCACGACTTTGCCGCCGTGTTCCCCCGCCCCGGGTCCGATATCTACGATATAGTCTGCCGCATACATGGTATCTTCATCATGCTCTACCACGATCAGCGTATTGCCAAGATCCTTCAGATTATTCAGTGTTCGCAGCAGCTTATCATTATCCCTCTGATGCAAGCCGATACTCGGCTCGTCCAGAATATAAGCCACGCCAACCAGACCAGAGCCAATCTGCGTTGCCAGACGGATGCGCTGCGCCTCGCCGCCGGAGAGCGTACCGGTCGCGCGCGAAAGGCTCAGATAATCCAGTCCCACATCCACCAGAAAACCAATCCTCGCGCGAATCTCCTTGAGAATCTGCGCGCCGATCAGCGTCTGCTGCTGTGTCAGCGTCAGATCAGCCAGAAATTTCTGCAGATCTCCGACCGACATGGAGGTAATCTCATGAATATTTTTCCCGCCGACCGTCACTGCCAGCGCAGACGGCTTCAGTCTCTGTCCGCGACAGGTCTTGCAGGGAGTGATCCGCATAAAGCTCTCATATTCCTGCTTGGTATAATCTGAGGAAGTCTCCCGATAGCGCTGCTCCACATTCCGGATCAGACCGTCAAAGGCCACATCGTACACGCCGACGCCTCGCTGTCCTTTATAGTGCACCTTGACAGACCTGCCGTCCGTCCCATAGACCAGCATATGCTGGATATCCGGCCGCAGCTGCTCAAACGGAGTGGAAAGATCAAACTGGTACTCCTTAGCCAGCGCCGTCAGCAATGCGTACGTAAAGCTGGAAGGATCCGTGCAGGACTGCCAGCCGTTCACCACGATTGCCCCATCCATAATACTTAGAGATTTATCCGGAATCATCAGGTCGATGTCAAACTCCATCTTATACCCCAGACCGGTACACTCCGGGCAGGCGCCGAACGGATTATTAAAGGAGAAGCTGCGAGGCTCGATTTCCTCAATACTGATATTGCAGTCCGGGCAGGAAAAGCTCTGGCTGAAGCTGATCAGCTCGCCATCCCCGGTATCCACATATCCCAGACCGTCCGCCAGCTGCAGCACCGTTTCCATCGAATCTGTCAGGCGCTTCTCAATCCCCGGCTTCACGACCAGCCGATCCACCACAATCTCAATATTGTGCTTAATATTTTTCTCAAGCTTAATCTCTTCGGAGAGGTCATACATATTACCGTCAATCCGCACACGCACATAGCCGCTGCGCTTTGCCTGTTCCAGTAGCTTGACATGCTCGCCCTTGCGCCCCCGCACTACCGGTGCCAGCAGCTGAATCCGGGTCCGCTCCGGCAGTGCCATGATCTGATCCACCATCTGATCCACGCTCTGCTTTTTAATCTCGCGCCCGCACTTTGGACAGTGCGGAATCCCGATCCGCGCATATAATAATCGGAAGTAATCATAAATCTCCGTCACCGTGCCGACCGTCGAACGCGGGTTGCGGTTCGTCGTCTTCTGATCAATCGATATCGCAGGCGGCAGGCCCTCAATGCTCTCCACATCCGGCTTCTCCATCTGCCCCAGGAACTGCCGCGCGTAAGAAGAAAGCGACTCCATATACCGGCGCTGCCCTTCCGCGTAGATCGTGTCAAACGCAAGTGAAGATTTGCCGGATCCGGACAACCCCGTGAACACCACAAACTGGTTTCGTGGAATGTCCAGACTGATACCCTTCAGATTGTGCTCGTTCGCGCCGCGGATGCGGATGAATTGTTTTTTGTCGGTTGTGTTTGTTCTAGTACCTGTATTCACCGAAAGGTACTGGGGCTTCACTCCATCTGCTGCCGCGGCGCCGTCTGCGCTATCTGTTATTTCAACACTATCCGCAGGCAGCGCACCATCCGCAGAACTATCATATTCTCTCATTTCTGTTTCTACAAAATCACTCGCATTTGTACCATTCATTGTCAGGCAGTTCTCCTATTTATATTTATCATATATTTTTCTATATTCCTTAGTAACAACAAGCAAAACGGACCGTAAAATGTCAGCCTTCCGTCTCCTGCAGATGCTTCTTCAGCAGAATCATCTTGTCACGCAGCTCGGCGGCAGTCTCGAAATCCAGCTCTGAAGCCGCTTTTTTCATCTTCTTCTGCACCTCGGCGATCAGTTTCTCCAATTCCTCACGGTTCATCGACTCCGGATCCTTCTCCATCTGTACTTCCTGCTTCGCCAGCTCCTTCGAAATGCTGATCAGGCCGCGCACCGCCTTTTTGATCGTCTGCGGCGTAATACCATGCTCCTCGTTATACTTTTCCTGCAGCTCGCGGCGCCTCTGCGTCTCATCAATCGCCACACGCATGGAATCCGTCATCACATCCGCATACATAATCACATGCCCCTGCGCATTCCGCGCAGCACGGCCAATCGTCTGGATCAAAGACACTGACGAACGCAGAAATCCTTCCTTATCCGCATCCAGGATCGCCACCAGAGAAATCTCCGGAATATCCAGGCCCTCTCGCAGAAGGTTGATGCCGACCAGCACGTCAAACACATCCAGACGCATATCACGGATAATCTCCGTCCGCTCCAGCGTATCAATATCTGAGTGCAGATAGCGCACGCGGATACCAACCTCCTTCATATAGTCCGTCAGATCCTCCGCCATCCACTTTGTCAGCGTCGTCACCAGTACCTTATTCCCCTCCGCTGTCTCTTTATTGATCTCACTGATCAGATCGTCAATCTGCCCCTCGACCGGCCGCACCTCCACGCGCGGATCCAGAAGCCCTGTCGGACGGATAATCTGCTCCGCACGCAGCAGCTCATGATCCTCCTCATAATCGCCCGGCGTCGCTGAGACAAACAGAAGCTGGTCTATTTTATCCTCAAACTCGCCAAAATTCAAGGGACGATTGTCCTTCGCCGACGGCAGGCGGAACCCATAATCCACAAGCGTCGTCTTGCGCGACTGGTCGCCCACATACATCGCCCGGATCTGCGGCACCGTCTTGTGAGACTCATCAATAATCATCAGGAAATCATCTCCAAAATAATCCATTAGCGTATGCGGCGTCGCCCCCGCCGGCAGTCCCGCCAGATGCCGCGAATAGTTTTCCACACCTGAACAGAAGCCCGTCTCGCGCAGCATCTCCACATCAAAATTCGTCCGTTCTGCAATCCGCTGCGCCTCGATCAGCTTGTCTTCGCTCTTAAAATACTCTACACGCTCTTTCAGCTCCTCCTCAATCGCATCCGCCGCCCGCAAGATCTTCTCCATCGGCACCACATAATGCGAGGCAGGAAAAACCGCGATAAACTCCAGGCCCTTCTTTACCGCACCAGTCAGCACATCTATCTCCGTAATCCGGTCAATTTCATCCCCGAAAAACTCCACCCGGTACGCATAATCATCCGCATTCGCCGGAAAAATCTCCAGCACATCCCCGCGTACCCGAAACGTACCACGGTGGAAATCCATCTCATTGCGGTCATACTGAATGTCAATCAGCTTGCGCAGGATCTCATCCCGGTCACGCTCCTGCCCCTGCCGCAGGTATAGCGCCAGATCCTTATAATCCGCCGGGCTGCCCAGACCATAGATACAGGAAACACTCGCCACAATGATGACATCCCGCCGCTCCACCAGCGAAGCCGTCGCCGACAGGCGCAGCTTGTCAATCTCATCATTGATCGCCGAATCCTTCGCAATATACGTATCCGAAGCCGGAACATACGCCTCCGGTTGGTAATAATCATAATAGGACACAAAATATTCCACCGCGTTTTCCGGGAATACTTGCTTGAACTCCGAATAGAGCTGGGCCGCGAGCGTCTTATTGTGCGCAATAACCAAAGTCGGCTTCTGCAGCTGTTCGATTACATTTGCCATCGTAAAGGTCTTGCCAGAGCCTGTCACACCCAGCAAAGTCTCGAATTGGTTGCCTTCTTTGAATCCCTGGACGAGTTTTTTGATCGCCTGAGGCTGGTCGCCGGAGGGCTGGTATTCGCTGTGAAGTTTGAAAGTTTTTTGTTCAAGTTGCACAAAAAGCCACCTCCTGATTCCGTAGCAAAAAAAGTTCTTCTATAGGCCAGAAATTCGTAACGGTGCGTCTTCCAAAATCATTATTTTAGGCCTCGTTACGAATACAGGTCACTAAAACCGGATTTTCTGACACCGTAGCATCGTGTAGCCCCAGATGGACTGAATAGCACGAAACGTCATCAAATATACTTTCAAAATCTTTCAGCAGTATATCACATCCTTAAAAAAAAGTATAGCCGCTTTTTCGAATATTCGTTCGAAACGGCGACTATCACTTATACTTACGGTAGTGTATTTGTGTTTTTTAACTACTGGCCCTGGAATTAGGCACTTATGTATTCATCTATGTCTATTACTGGAGTAACATTTTCCTGCTGCCCTTTGTTATCTTGTTTGTTTTTATCAGGTATTACATCATCCACGAATGACTGCATTTCTTCTACACAATCGGCAATAATGTTTTGATTGTCCCCATAGACATCCATGGTAATTATTTCTTTTGCATGCCCCATTAATTTAGAAACTGCCTTCGGATTAAAATCGTTTTTCAGCAGAAGCGTACAGAACGTACTTCTCAAATCATGCCAGCGAATATCCGGGAGGCCATTTTCTTTTAACAACTTCTTATAGTAAGGCCAGTAATAGCATTTACTTCTTGGTCTGCCATAACTGGAGCAACAGATATAATCCAAATCCTGGAAAGTTTCTTTTCGGCGGTTCCTCTGTTTTTCATATAATTTACGCTGTTCCAGGATTGCCTCAAATACATAATCGGGGATTGGCAGTTCCCGATAGCTGGATTTCGTTTTCAAGCCGATCTCCTGTTTTGTCAGGGTCTTAGGCGCATAATCTTCTTTTTTTGCACCTTTTTTCTTGCCGAGTTGACGTTGTATCTTCAGTGTCCGGTTAATATAATCAACATCCGAATATTTTACGCCATTGATTTCACACCGTCTCAGCCCCATCAGCACATTAAAGCATACCTGCATATGAATAGGCGTATCTTTGCTGGCTTCCAGCAGTATGAGAATTTGATCCATAGTCAGCGTTTTCTGCGTATCAATATTCCTTGTATGGAATTCGGTAACGTCAGCCTGCTTGGCCTTCTTAGGCAGGCCGACGCCAACCGCCGGATTCTCTGAGATCACCTTTTTATCCACTGCAAAACGCATGGCTATATTTAAAATGGTTTTTGACAGTCGTGTAACCGAAATGGAATATTCTGCCTTTTTGTTATAGTATTTCTGAATATCTCCACGGTTTAAATCTACCATTTTTTTAAATCCGAGTTCTGGAATAATGTGATTGTGTACGTTGAGCGAGAAAGTCTCATATGTATCACTGCTGTCAGTTCGTTTTCCGATATCCTCTTCCAGCCAGAATTCCATATATTCTTTTACTGTGACATTTGAATATACAATATACGTTCCTGAAAACAGTTCCCCAATTGTTTTGTCCCTTGCTGTGTCTGCTTCTTTTTTTGAGACAAATCCCGATTTTTGTTGAACAGTCTGTGAACCATCCATATAAATAAGGAAAACCCGGTAACCGTATTTTTTTTTGATTGGAAACACAGCAGAAACTTTGTAATCAATATACTGCTGTAAGTTCATGTCAAGTTTCATTTTCATTCCTCCTGCTCTACTGGTATAAACGCATTATTCATAAATGCCAGAATATTTTCGTTATCATCCATCACATCACAGTAGTACTCAAACGTTGTATGAACTGATCCGTGTCCAAGCATTGCTGATATTTTCACAATTGGTACTTTCATTTCTATTAAAATGGTAGCATACATATGACGAAGCCCGTGGACAGTTACATGCGGCAGGCCGCATTTATTACATAGCGTTGCCAGCATCTTATTCATAGACGATAGCCCGTGAGGATTCCCATTCTCTTGGCAGCTAATGTAATCGTGGTTCTGATAATTTGCTGCATGTCTGCTTTTGTCAGTTTCCACTTTTTTTCTGCGGATTTCTACTTCTTTCATAACTGCATCAGGTACCCGTAATGTTCTAAAACTGTTTTGAGTCTTAGGATCCCGTTCTACAAGGCTGTATGTCTCGATTTTACCGCTTCCTTTTTTTAATTTTGTGTCTGCTACCAGCTGGCGTTTTATTGATACGGTATTTTGGTCAAAATCGAAATCTGAAAATTTCAAACCTAGAATTTCACCTTTTCTCAGTCCACAAAACAGTCCGAGAAGGATCTCGAGATACCAGTTGCTTTTGGAAGCGGCGGACAAAAGTTTCTTGATTTGCGCTTTATTTAAAATTGTAATTGTAGGCTTTGTTCTTTTATACGGTTTAGTAGCAGTTACAGGATTTCTTTTGATATAGCCGGCTGTTACAGCTTCCTTTAAGGCAAGGTTTAAAGTTTCTCTGCCCTTATTTCCTGCTGATTTAGTAATTTGTGCTACGTTCTGTAATAAGGCATCCAGATACTCCGTATTTAGATATCTCAGCTTTACATCACGTTCTATACATGGAAGGATTAAATCGTACACTGCATAAGCTGTAACCATATATGTGGTTGTCTCTACTCGTTGAGAAAAGACATCTTCCAGCCAATATATCAGATAATCTTTTAATGATACGTCCTGATTGACCTGGTTGGATAACTGCCATGTTCGATATGCATTTTTAAATTCTTTCTCGTATTGTTCATAGCTTTTATCTGCTTCTTCGCGTGTTTTAAAGCCGCCTTTTTTACCATATTTTATTGTTCCGTTATCCTGAAGAATCTTCGTTCGATGATACCATGAAGAATGCTCATAGAACGATTTGCTTTTTTCGGAATTTTGTTTTTTCAATTATGTCACCTTTCCTCACTGGATCCATTAAGCCAGTTATCAAAAGATTGTTTGGGTACCCTGAACAGTTTTCCAATCTTGATCACGCGAAATGGTTCCTGTTTCTCGTACACTTCTTCAAGAAAAGTGTATGTTTTGCTTCTGCCAATTCCTAACAGTTTCTGGATTTCTTCTGCTTCATAAACTTTTTTTTCAATTTCCGCGGTATTTATTTTAGTCACCTCCCGTCGGAGGCGTCCTTCATGGTGCTATCATAACCATGCGGATGCCTTTTGTCCACGATGTCAATTTGTCTTTTACTTAATTGATATTGTATTGAATGTTTGCTTAATTACTATTGCAAAATGCAAATGCAATTGGATAAAAACAACAGATTTCAACAAAAATTTCTTAAATTTTTATAAAATTTTACTCCTAGTTCAAAAAAGCTGCAGTATGATTTCCTATATAACATATCGCGTTCGTCGTAACTGAATTATTAAATTGTCAAGGTACATATTTTGTATATGATGTTTAGGGAGACCTGTCTTGTTCTTTGGAAACAGGGCAGGAATTTTCGGTTAATTAATGGAGAAATCTTCCCTAATTAACGATTCCATTTTTAATATGTTGGATTTTTTCAAGTCGGGAAAAAGTTTTTGAAATAAATTAAAATGATGAGCGGGGGAAATCTGTGGTTGTTTAACAGGCAATATGGAGATTTGAAGAATGCTTCAAGCTGTAAAAATATGTTATTACATTGCATTTGCTGCGATAGACTTAATGCTGCATTCTATGATATGGTTTCGTCTGCAAAATAAAACAAGCCCAACTCTACCTGAGCGGGCTTGTTTCATTTTTATTTGGCTATGAAATCTTTCTCTTTTTTTCGGGGTCTGTGTCTCTTTTTTCTGAAAATAATATTAAACAACAATATTACAATGGCGGTCAGGAGCATCAACAGATATGAATATACTCTCGCCATATATTTAAAAGAAAAAATAGTAAAGCAGAAATTAATGGCTGGTTGAATAATATTTGTATCAATAAAGTTTGTAAGGTTGCCCAGATTTTCCGACAAAGAGCCAGAATTAGTTAGAAAAGTGTTCATTAGTTCGCAATCTCCTTTCTTCAAAATCATTTATATATTTAATATGTTCGGTCCCAAATGGATGAAAAATTCATCTGATAAATAGTTTAACTTTTTGGAAAAAATCCGACATATTAAAAGAAAAGGAGGTGCTAAACATGATGACAGTAGCAGAAATTGCTGAGCTGGTAAGGCTGACGGCGGATTTTGAAGGAAAAACTATTGAAGAAGCCTGGGCGGAAAACATGAGCGAGAATGTCAAGGCTGGAGTAAATTTCGATGAGATCCGGAAGTTCTTGGAAGAAGGAAGATCAGAGTAAGAAAAAAGGATGGCGCGGGAAATCCCGCGCCTGATTTTTTACCATATTGCCGAAGCAAATTCTGTATCTTGAAAGTCTGGGAACCCGTCTGCATTTAAAAGGGCTTCCAAACCGGCTTCGATTTCTTCCTGGGTAGGAAGAATTGGAATAACATATTTCTTCATTTCCTCTTCTGCCTCGTTCTTGTATTCGGGGAAAGTTTTTAAGAGGAACGGATCTCTTTTCATATGGTAAAGGCCTTTGTGCGAAAGGGCTTTAACTTCGTTAATTGAAATCCGGAGCATTTTGGCAATCTCGTCATTTGTGTAGCATCCGGAATATTTTAAGACGAGTACAGAACGCTCTAGTTCAGGCAGACGTTCCAGGCTTTTGAGAAGGCTGGTGTTTTTTTCATTCCTTTCAGCAATCGCTTCCGGGGATACATCGTAACCGCTTTCTATTTCAGTCAACGAGGTATCATTTTCATCGTCCAGGTAACGGAATCTGGTAGTTTCAATATATCCCATCTCACGGCGGATAACATTCGGCTTGAGCTCGGTGATAATGGAAATTCTCTGTTCTGTAGGTTCAAGGCCTTCATTTTCAAGCCTGTCAATTGCGGCTTTGATGGTTTTTTGAAGTTTATTGTAATGTGGTGAGCTGTCATTCCTATAAAAATTAATCTGCTGGCTGATTTCATGAATTACATATTTTTTTGAATAAGTAGTAAATGAATATCTTGACTCATCATATGTTTCCAGTGAAATCAGTAAGCCGCAGATGCCACTGTTAAACAAATCATCAAAATATTTTTCTGCATATGTAGGATAATTCCGGTGTATAATATAACGGACGAAATCAGTGTACTGTTTTACTGTTATGGTTTTCGCTGCAATTTTAAGTATTTCATTGTCACTGCGGAAGAGCTCCATAATGACATCCATAGGTATTCTTGTTTCTTCATGGCAGAGGACTACCATGGAAATAAGTTCAAGTTTTTCTGGCTGTCCTATCTCGTCAATTTCAGACAGCTGTTTGAAAAAACCCTGCTCAGAACTTTTTCCTGAAAGTATTTCGCATACTATATCAGCTGCAGTTTTTCCGTATCGGTTTATAAGTTCTGTTTTTGTAACTGAACTAAGATCTGAATTTTCCTCTTTAACTGAAAATAAAAGAGTTTTTAATGATAAGCTGGATATATTATTCATACACAACCTCCTTTTAAATGCTAAGAGTGCTGGAATAGATGTTAAATTCTATTGAGCCGCTTCTCTTTTTTTAAATGTACATTTCTTTAATTATCTTGAAGTCGTCCATTTCTAATGCTGTACTAAGTTCCTCGTGGCTTACATTAGAAAGTTTACGGATATATTCAACAAGGTTTGCGAGCGTTTCCGTATTATTTACTTTTATGTTACAGGTTTCAGCCCATTCATTATAAATTGTAATCACGTCTGTCCCGGCGTTAAAATTCCTGTAATAAAGGAACAATGCTAATGAGTTCATCAGATTTCTGGAAACTCCCAGCTCTTTCGTTGAATAATCGATTTTTTTCGCTTTCACTTTTCCCCCTGGCTTTCTGTTATAATTCAGTCAGCCTTTCTTGTTTGATAAGGAAATTATACTCCTTTGCCAGAAAAATGCAAATAGAAATCGTTTCTTTTTTGAAGTTCGTAAAAAACAAATAAGATTTTGAATACGAAAATAAAGAAATTTTAGGCAAATATGCGAAGGCGGTTTTTAATAATGTTTTGTGTAATAATAAGTGAAAAATTTTATTATATTTGTTTTGATTTATTAGAT
>JAJBVE010000167.1 GCA_020859995.1 Clostridiales bacterium | reverse complement strand
GTATTATACATAGTATTATTGGCAAAATGCGATACATCATGCGAAGAAAAGCGCTTCGCATAACACGACAGAATCTTGCGATTCTGTCGTTCATTTATCGGGTGGAAACTCCAAAACGATGGCTGATTTTTGCGTGAAAAACCGGAAATTCGGTTGGACTTCATTTTTACTTTATGCCGTATTCAAAACAGAGGTTGGAAATTGACATTAGTGGGAAAAGGAAGTATATTTAAATCGAACAGAAGACTGACGGGTGACAGGCCATCTTCTGCTCGATTGCAGAGTCGTATTTCAATATTCTTCAGGGAGAGACAAAATGAGACTGGTAGTAAAGGTAGGCACATCCACGCTGGCGCACAGCACGGGCAATCTGAATATTCGCCGTGTGGAGATGCTTTGTAAGGTACTTAGTGATATCAAAAATGCGGGCAATGAGGTTTTGCTTGTTTCCTCCGGCGCGACGGGGATGGGTTCCGGCAAGCTGGGGCTTTTGAAAAAGCCGGATGACATTTCGACAAAGCAGGCAGCCGCCGCCGTCGGCCAGTGTGAGCTGATGTATACGTATGATAAACTTTTCCAGCAGTACAATCACTGCGTTGCGCAGGTTTTGCTGACGCGCTCGGACATCGAGGATGAGTCGCGCCGGGAGAATCTGCACCGCACGTTTTTCCGGCTGCTGGATTTTCATGTGCTTCCGATCATCAATGAGAATGACTCGGTTGCCACGGAGGAGTTTTTTATCGGGGAAAATGACAGTCTGGCGGCGCTGGTATCGACGATTGTCGATGCGGATATGGTCATACTGCTTTCCGATATTGACGGACTTTTTACCGCGGATCCGCACAAAAATCCGGACGCGAAGCTGATTTCGCGGGTGGAGGAGATTACTCCCGAGCTGCGCGCACTAGGAGGCGGTGCCGGGAGCGATTTTGGCACCGGCGGCATGTCCGCAAAGCTGAATGCCGCGCAGATCGCCATGGACGCGGGCTGCGATATGATTATCGCAAATGGAGAGCATCCGGAGATTTTGTATGATATCATGGAAGGAAAAGAGGTAGGCACCCGGTTTGTAGCAAAGAAAATGTCCTGATCGGGAATCGGGGCTCCGATTTTAATCAGAATATTTTGAGAATTTCGAGAACCAGATTATTTCTCATAGATTTAGACGCACGGTCTTAGCAAAGACCAGAAAGGAACAGGTATGACGACGACAGCGGAGATTTTGAAAAAAGCAAAGGCGGCAGCTCCCGGGCTGCTGACGGTTTCCTCGAAGCAGAAGGACGACGCTCTCAAGGCGATGGCGGACGCGCTGCTCTGGCACTCGGACGAGATTCTCAGTGAAAACAAAAAGGATATGGATCGTGCCAGAGGGACGATTTCGGATGTCATGCTGGACCGTCTGCTGCTGACGACTGGCAGAATTCAGGCAATGGCAGAGGGCATCCTGGATGTGGCGGCGCTGCCAGATCCGGTAGGCCGCGTGCTGCGCGAGACGACCCGCCCGGGCGGGCTTTTGATTCAGAAGTGTTCTGTGCCGATGGGAGTGATTGCCATCATCTATGAGAGCAGGCCGAATGTCACCAGTGACGCCGCTGCGCTTTGCATCAAGAGTGGAAATGCCTGTATCCTGCGCGGCGGTAAGGAGGCGTTTTTATCCGCGAACGCGATCACAAACGCACTCCGGGACGGCCTGGCAAAGGTTGGACTGCCGGAAGACCTTGTGCAGCTGGTGCAGGATACGACCCGGCAGAGCTCCATGGAGCTGATGACGGCCAAGGGTTATGTTGACCTGCTGATTCCCAGAGGCGGAAAGGGACTGATCCGTGCCTGCGTGGAAAACGCCACCGTCAACTGCATCGAGACAGGAACCGGTATTTGCCATGTTTATGTAGACCGTGCGGCGGATCAGGAGATGGCTCTCAATATTATCGTAAATGCGAAGACCAGCCGTCCGAGCGTATGCAATGCGGAGGAGGTCTGTGTCGTGCATCAGGATATCGCGGAAGAATTTCTCCCAAAGCTGAAAAAACGCCTGATTGACGAGCGTTTGCAGAATCTGGAGACGCCGGTGGAACTGCGGCTGGATGAAAGAGCAGCACAGATTCTGATTGGAGATGAGGAGATCGTCCTGGATGAAAAAACAGCAGCAGGAGCAGGCTCGGTGTCGGAGACTGACATGATGCCGGGGATGAGCACTGCGGCTTTCACTGGCACGGTGGCAGGAGCTGACATGGAGGTGGAAATTGATTCTGCGCCGGGAGCTGACTCAGAAGTAGAAATTGATCCCGCGTCGGGAACTGATTCTGAAAAAGCGGCTCTGGCTTCGGTGAACGGCAATATTGAAGTGGACTCTGCTTCAGGGGAAGACCAGATTGCAGAGGAGACCAGAAGCGAAACAGCTGCCCTGCAGGGAACCGTCGAAGAGCTGACCGTACCGGCTGTATCCGCCGGAACGCATCCGATGGTACAGCGTCTGCAGCGTATCCGGGATGGAATTGCCGGTGAGACAGAAAAGTATTTGGTTCCGGCGGGACCGGAGGATTTTGATACGGAATTTCTGGACTACATTCTGGCAGTGAAAGTCGTAGATTCTTTGCCGGATGCGATCGCGCATATTTCTGCACATTCGACCGGGCATTCGGACGCGATTATTACCAGAGATGATGCGGCGGCGGAGCAGTTTGCACAGTCCATTGATTCTGCTGCTGTATATGTAAATGCGTCAACACGCTTTACCGACGGCGGCGAGTTTGGCCTTGGCTGTGAAATGGGCATTTCCACGCAGAAGCTGCACGCCAGAGGGCCGATGGGACTTGAGGAGCTCACTACCTACAAGTATATCATCCGCGGTAATGGGAATGTGCGGTGAGATGATAGAAGGCGGTACGTTATATAGAGAAAGGATATTGATATGAGTGGAAAGATCGGTTTTATAGGCTGCGGAAATATGGGTTCCGCGATCGCCAGGGCGGTTGCGCGGACCGTAGCCCCGTCACAGATCCTGCTTGCTAACAGATCCGCTTCCAAAGCGGAGACTCTTGCAGCAGAGCTGGGTGCCCGAACGGGAAGCAATCTGGATGTGGCTTCTGCGTGTGAGATTATTTTTCTTGGTGTCAAGCCTGCGATGATGGAGGAGATGCTGCTTCCGCTGCGGGAAGAGCTTGCAGAGCGGTCCTGCAAGAAAAAAGCGCCGGCAGAAATAGAGCAGAACGGAAAAGATATACTTGCAGAAGAATCGGCCGAAAATGACGCACTTGCAGCAGAATCGGCCAGAGACATACTTCTTGTCACCATGGCTGCCGGTCTGTCGATTGCGGACATTCAGCGGATGGCGGGAGGCGCGTACCCGGTCATCCGGATCATGCCGAATACGCCGGTTTCGATCGGAAAAGGGATGACGCTTGCATGCGCGTCGCCGGAGGTGAGTCCCGGGCAGCTGCAGCAGTTTGACCAGATCATGTCCGAGACCGGACGGCTGGATTACATAGATGAGCATCTGATCGACGCGGCCAGTGCTTTGTCCGGCTGCGGGCCTGCGTATGTAAATCTTTTTATCGAGGCACTCTCTGACGGAGCCGTAGAATGCGGGCTTCCGAGAGCAAAGGCCATGGATTACGCATGCCAGACTTTGATTGGCGCGGCCTCCCTTGTGCAGGAAAGCGGCAGCCATCCGGGCGCTTTGAAGGATGCAGTGTGCTCACCGGGAGGGACAACAATCGCGGGAGTCCATGCTCTGGAGAGAGCCGGATTCCGCAGCGCTGCGATGGATGCGGTGAAGGCGGCGTATGACAAGACGGTGGGAAAGTGATCCTGATTTTTATAGCGATGTAAAGATAACCGGGCTTTTTGTGAGTGACAAAAAGAAGCTATAATGGCCGATATACGGTATGGATAGCAGTGACTGACTGAAAATTATGAGAAGAAAACCGCTTCTCATAATTCTCCAGAATCTAGCGATTCTGGAGCTAACTTATCGGTTCCGAGTACGCAAGCGTCCTCTCCTTCCGATAAGTTAAATTATCCGAAGCGGTCAGTATGTACGAGACATAACCTAAGTAACAGCGGGAGATGTAAAAATGCTGGAATTTAAAACAGAAAAACTGACAGAGCATGTGACGAGGATTTACGCGTTTTCCACCGAGCTGATGTATCTGATAGAAGGAGAGAAGGAAGCGGCGCTTCTCGACACCGGAAGCGGCATTGGCAGCCTGAAAGGCTGTGTGGATCAGCTGACAGACAAGACGGTGACGGTGCTTCTGACCCATGGACATGTGGATCATGCTATGGGCGCCGGGGAATTTGACAATGTCTACATGAATCATGAGGACGATTATATCTACGTGCCGCACAGTGACTATGGCATGCGGTGCGACGGACTGTCTATGTGTCCGCTAGAACTTGGGGTTACAGAGGCGGATCTGATTCCGGCATCGGAACCGGGAGCTTTCCATGACTTGAAGGAAGGCATGATCTTTGATCTGGGCGGTATACATATTGAGATTTTTGCCTGCCCTGGCCATACGAAAGGCTCGGTTGTGATGCTGATCCCTGAAGAAAGATCGGTTCTGCTCGGAGACGCCTGCAATTATTTTACCTTCCTGTATGACACCTACTCGATTTCCGTCACGGAATATGAGGAGAGCCTGAAATGCCTGAATGAGAAGCTGAAGGGCAGATTTGACACCGTATATCTGTCGCACGGAGACGGGAACGGCCACAAGGAGATCATCGAGGATGTGATTGCGGTCTGTGAAGATATCAAATCCGGCAATACCGATGATGTACCATTTGAGTTCAGAGGGACCAAGGGTCTGATCGCGAAGGCGATGACGCCGCATATGCAGCGTGTGGACGGCGGCCGCGGGAATATTGTCTACAATAAACAGAAAATTTGAATATTGCGGCTGCCCAAAGCGCCTGGCTTATTACTTAGTTGCGTACAGGGCATAAGCCCCCACTGTCTGCGGCGGGGGCTTTCGCTCTGTACAGGAAATGGAGCATCCTTTTCGAAGGGCTGATAGAAAAGCATGGTGGAAAGGATCCTTTTTAAGAATGTATAATGATACGAGGAGGAGCATCATGTCACAGGCAAGTGATACACTCAGAAGAGAGTTTAAAAAGGGCGATGATATCCGGGACGCAGGGCTGACTACGCCCGAGAATGTGCAGCGCTTTGACGATATCTGCTACGGAGATCACGCGGAATGTCAGGTGCTGGATGTATATCGTCCCAAAGAGAGGGAAGGGGAAGCATTACCGGTGATCATCAGTGTCCATGGAGGCGGCTGGGTATATGGAGATAAGGAACGCTATCAATTCTACTGCATGAGCCTGGCGCAGAGAGGATTTGCTGTGGTAAATTTCACATACCGTCTGGCGCCGGAATACAAATTTCCCTCCTCACTGGAGGATACGAATCTGGTGGTGAACTGGGTTCTCTCTCATGCAAAGGAATACGGATTTGACGCGGAGCATGTGTTCATGGTGGGCGATTCCGCAGGAGCCCACATTCTCGGCCTTTACGCGGGAATCTGCACGAATACGGAGTATGCCGCACAATATCCGTTTGCGGCGCCGGAAGGATTCCGTCCTGCGGCGATCGCTTTGAACTGCGGCGTCTATTGCATTGACCCGGATACAGGTATCGATAATCAGACAATGGCGCTGATGGAGGATCTGTTTGCGGATGGAGTTACGGCTGAAAAGCTGAAAAAAATTTGTGTTACAGATTGCATTACGGAAGACTATGTGCCAACCTGTTTTATGACTTGTACCGGAGATTTTCTCCTGACACAGGCTCCGCTTCTCTATCACAGACTTCTGGAATGCCAGGTGCCCTGCGAATTTCAGTTCTATGGCGATAAGAATCATGAGCTGGGTCATGTGTTTCATGTGAATATGAAGCTGGAGATGGCTGCGAAATGCAATGATGCGCAGTGTGAATTTTTCCGGAGGTTTCTGTAAATCATTCGGCTGACTGGATTTTATGGATCCCCAAAGCCGATTGCTCCCGCTGAAATCATCGTAAGATGTCGGGGAAAGGGCAGTTACAACAAGTAGATGACAGGAGGAGGATGTATATGAAAACAAGAACATTTACAGGCACTACAAATCCAGAGGTACAGCCTTACGAGCTGGCGCATCGGGCTGTGGCGCGCCGCGCCGCGGTGGAATCAATTGTACTTTTAAAAAATGAAGGGAATCTGCTTCCGGTATCTTTGGAAACACCGATTGCGCTTTACGGCGCCGGGGCAGGATATACGATCAAGGGCGGCACGGGCTCTGGCGACGTCAATGAACGTTATAGTGTGACCATCGCGGAAGGGCTGAAAAATGCCGGATACAGGATCACCACACAGGAATGGCTGGACGACTATAACCGGCAGTTTACCGGGGCCAGAGAACAGTGGAGGGATGAAATCTGGGCGGAGCAGGATCAGAGCCCGCAGGGGACATTGAGCCTGGTGGATATTTACTTTGGAAAGTCATTTGCGTATCCGGCGGGAAGTTCTTCTATTGAAAAGACAGAGACGGATATTGCCGTCTATGTTCTTAGCCGGGTAGCGGGAGAAGGTGCGGACCGTTTTGCCAAGGAGGGGGACTATTATCTTTCAAAAGCGGAGGAGCAGCTGATCGAAGCAATCTGTTCGGTTTACCCAAAGGTGGTGCTGGTGATCAATTCAGGCGGTCAGGTGGATCTTTCCTTTACAGATAAGTACGAAAACATTGCGGCGATTCTGCAGATTTCCCAGCTGGGTTGTGAAGGTGGAAATGCATTTGCGGATGTTTTCTCCGGAAAGGTGTCGCCGTCCGGCAGGCTTACGGCTACCTGGGCTGTTCATTATGAGGATTATCCGAACAGCGCGACCTTTTCTCATAACAATGGAAATGTCAATCAGGAGTTCTACAATGAGGGTATCTATGTCGGCTACCGCTATTTTGACACCTTTGAGGTGCCGGTGCGCTACGGCTTTGGATTTGGCCTGGGGTATACTGAGTTTAAAATAGAGACGACGGATCTCACTGTTGTTGAGAAGAAAGATTTAACGGCAAAGGCTGGAACGGTTGGATCGGAAGCAAAAGACGAGCCGGAGACCGATGGAGCGGTGACGGACGAAGAGAAACCTAAGACGAACATAAACATGGAAAAGAGAAGCGGAAAGTGGCCTTCCGTTCGGCTTCGTGCTTTGGTGACGAACACAGGCTCTTGCGCGGGGCGCGAGACCGTACAGGTGTATGCGTCCTGCCCACAGGAACGCATAGCGAAGGAGTACCGCAGACTGGTTGGGTTTGCGAAGACGAAGGAGCTCCAGCCGGGGGAGAGCGAGGAGCTGGAGATTTACTTTACCGCTTATGATCTGGCGTCTTACTGTGAAAAAACGCCGGGCTGGGTGCTGGAAAAGGGGATGTATGAAGTCTTTGTAGGGAACAGCCTGGAGAGCGCCGCTTTGAAAGGAACAATTGCTCTTGATGCAGATGAGGTGCTGGTGAAAACCGGGCATATCTGTCCGCTGCAGGCGGAATATACTGCAAAAGCTACCGGAACGGTTGCGGAGAATGGAGAAGAGGACGCCAAAGAGGGTGTCCCAACAGGATTGTGTGAGCTTCCGGGCGCGCAGGAAAAGACCAGATCCCGCCGTGAGGCAATCCTGGCTCAAGCATCGGCGCATGCGAAGGATTCTGGCGAGATGTTATTTTGCCTGGCTTTTGACAGTGCAGACTTCTGCCCAGAGACGATCGCTTACGGAGGAAAAGATGACTGGATTCCGGAGCAGGTAAAGGCGTTTGTGGATGGCCTGACAGAGGATCAGTTGATTCAGCTTGCCACCGGAGACCCCGGACAGGGCATGCTTGCTACGGTAGGCTCTGCCGGTATTTCCGTGCCGGGCTCAGCGGCGCAGAGCAGTGCCTGCGCATGGGAACAGGGGCTTGCCGATATCGTGTTCGCAGACGGACCTGCCGGTCTGCGTCTGAACCGGAGCTATTTTGTAAAAGACGGCAGGATGGTGAAGGAGCCGTTTGAGAAAGGGATCGAGGGCGGCTATCTTTGCCGGAGTCAGGAAAAAACAGAAGGGGAAGAATATTTCCAGTATTGCACCGCGTTTCCGGTGGGAACCGCACTGGCGCAGACCTGGGATAAGGCTCTTGTCACGGAAGTCGGCCGGGCGGCCGGAGAGGAGATGCAGATGTTCCTGATTACCTCCTGGCTGGCGCCTGGCATGAACATTCAGCGAAATCCGCTGTGCGGGAGAAATTTCGAGTATTATTCGGAAGATCCGCTGCTGACCGGCAGGATTGCGGCGGCAATGACGGATGGCGTACAGTCCCAGAAGGGCTGCGGCACGACCATCAAGCATTTTGCCTGCAACAACCAGGAGGACAACCGAAAGGGATCCAATTCTATTCTCTCCGAGCGCACCCTGCGGGAAATCTATCTGAAAGGCTTTGAGATCGCCGTCCGGGAATCGCAGCCTATGATGATTATGACCAGCTACAATGAGATCAACGGCGTCCATTCCGCGAACAACTACGACCTCTGCACAAAAGCGGCCAGAGATGAGTGGGGCTTCTTGGGCTTTATCATGACGGACTGGACGACGACCCACGATGGTCCAGAATGTACAGCCGCAGGCTGTATACGCGCCGGGAACGACATGATCATGCCGGGGCGTGTGGAGGATCACGAGAACATCCGGCAGGCGCTGCGCGATGGGACACTTGATATCAAAGACCTGAAAGCATGTATCTGCCGTCTGGTGAACGTGATCTGGAAATCAAATATGTATGAGTAAAAGCGCTGGAACAGGGGGATGAGATGTCGGAGTGGCGAATCAGTACAGCTGGATGTTTCACGGAAAGATTTTACCTGGCTGACGACACCTTCATCCCAGTTTTTTAAATTGCTGATGGCTTTTTCAGCAGGGCTATGCTATACTGCTCTAATAAAAGAACAGGCATAGTAAAAAAGTGCGTCGGAAAACTGCTTGCCGTGCAAGGCGATATTTCGAGAGTTTATTCCTGCGAAGCAGCGAGCCGAGCAGTCGGAACTATAAGGAAACGCAGAAAGGGGGATATCATTATGCCAGAAAGAGCAGGAGGAGGACATTCGATGTCTGGCGCAGGAAAACGCGCGGGCGGAGGAAACGGCGCCGGAAGAGCAGGAGGCGGTTCATCCAGAAGCGGCATGAGCGGTTCGTCCGGCAGCAGAGGCTCTATGAGCGGTTCGTCCGGCAGCAGAGGGTCTATGGGCGGTTCATCTGGCGGCAGAGGGTCTATGGGTGGTCCGGTTGGAAGCAGAAGCTCTATGAGCGGTCCGTCCGGCAACAGAGGCTCGCAGGGAGCAGCCGGCATGCATCGCTCCGGTGCAGGTGGTCCGGGGATGTCGGGACATGGGGCGGCACCAGGCGCCGGGCGCGGCACGGCCGGAGGCAAAATGACACCGCAGGGTGGTTCTGGCCGTGGGGCAGCAGGCAATGCCGCTCCGGGCGGCGGCCGTGTACCGGTAAGCCCGCTGGGACGCGCTCCGGTGGGTGGAGAGATGCGCGGACCAGCCGGAGGCCGCAGAAGGGGCCCGGGCGCGGGAGGACCAACTCCGCCTTTAGGCGGCGCAAGGAGGAGACCGCCGCATCCGCCTGCACTTCCTTTCGGAATGCGGCAGGCTCCGGGGATGAATATGATGGGATACGACGAATCCTGGCGCGTGTTTCAGGCTCTCGAGGCACTGATGGGCGGCCGGTATGAACCAGGCTATATTCATCTGGTAGAGCGTTTTTTCGGAAGAAGGTTCGCTCCCCACGAATACCCGGATCTTTATTACTGGATGCGGGATTACATGCAGATGTGGTAAGTGCCTGGGGCAGCCGTCGAATGACAAGCCTCAGATGTAATGCAATTAGAAGCAATACATTCAAATATAAACTTTATGATTGCAAATGTCTGCTATTAATTTATGGATATTAAAATGCAGATACTAAAGTGAGCAGGAGGCATATGCAGCTTCCTGCTCACTTATAGAACCTTGAAAGAATGTTTTATAGCAGAATGTTTTCATACGGTTTTCGCAGCAAGAGCGAAGACCTGTTCTGAATAGCTGCCCTATAGTTTCTTTTTAAATAGAATATAATAACAGTTCAGTTCAAAGTCTGAGCAATTTCTTTTCTCTTCCGGGAGACAAAGCAGCAGCTTCGCCTTCTTTTCAGAATCCAGCAGTTCTTCTCTTAGTGAGTCTTTTATGCCATTTATTTCCATAAAATTACGGACTTCCTCCATTGCCCGGTCTAATTTCCGTTTTTCAACAAGAAAATCTATATTATACCGTGTTTCCGTTTCCCATTCGCTCAGCATTTCCGCATGATCATCCAGCCAGTCGGTGATGGTAAGATTTGCTCCGTCATGAAAAACCATGGCTACAAGTTTGCTGATTTTATGAGAATATGGTACTGTTACTCCGACACATTCCAGAGCACCCTTTAAAACTTTTTCCACAGTCTGCTGTAAATGGTAAGCGGCGTTATTTAGAATCATTTCGTCATTTGCCTGCTCCTGCCAGATCATTTCGGCGGTTCTGTAATCCATTCGTGCACTTCGAAACAAACGAATATCACACATGATGTCCTCCATTCTGGTATTGGTGTCCGACTGATCAGATGTCGCTTCTGCACTTTATCCATTATGGATTCAAAAAATCTACAGCCAGTTTTACTGCTGGATCTGTGCATGGTCTCTGTCAAATAACAGCAGACCTGTCCGATCTATTTCCTGATATAACCGGGAAGTGTGAGCCAGATTTGAAACAATATCTACGCTGCAGTCCAGATCGGGGAAATGTTCGATTTTCTTATCCGGGTCATACTTTTCAATATAGAGGTCAATATCACTGTAGCTGTCACACCGAAACTCCAGGGAACTTCCAAACAAAACAATTCTGCAGATGTTTTTATCTTTTATCAGTGCGCGGACAAGTGTATCTACCCGCTTTTGCATAAGAGGATGGATTCGGTTTGCGTCAGGAAGCGACACACCATCGGTGATGGGAAAGTCCCACATATTTTTGAAGTCGTTCATAATCAAAAACACGTCCTTCCGTACAAGGGTCGTTTATAAATTGTTAAAAGTACGATTGCTTTGCAGTATGCTTATTTTATCATATGAAAAAAGAAACAGGAACTGTTTTGCAGAAAAAAATTCAGGAAAGTTTTTTGAAATATTGAACTTACAAAAGTTTTATAGCGGGGAACGACTGTATGATCTGCTGTTTCGTGGAATAAAACTGTTCTATTGCAAAAGGAAGGGATCATGGGTATAATAACGTCGGTATAGGAAGGATCGACTTTCTGGAGCATTGTGAGAGGCTATGACTGTTAGAAGATAATAAACTTCTGGTGCAAAATAGCAAAGCTTTGGCTCTGATTTGACTGGATCTGTAAGAGATAAAGACCCAATTGGCTGTTGGAGACTGAAATTCTGAACTTTTTATATTAAGGAGGATGGATACAGGATGCGTGCATACGAGAGATTACTGCGGTATGTAAAAATTTACACCACCAGCGATGAGGAGAGCGAGACGGTGCCGTCCACTGCCAGGCAGCTGGATCTGGCCGGACTGCTGGTGAAAGAAATGAAGGAAATGGGAGTTGCCTGTGCGCGGGTGGACGGCCAGGGCTATGTCTATGGGGAGATTCCAGCGACGCCCGGGCGTGAGAACGCGCCGGCGATCGGCTTTATTGCTCACATGGATACGGCTCCGGATTTTAGCGGGGAAGGTGTGACTCCCTGTGTGATGGAAAACTATGACGGAGAGGATATTACTCTGGGGACAAGCGGGCGCGTCGTCAGAGTGAAGGATTTCCCACATTTGCCGTCCTTAAAGGGGCGCACGCTGATTACGGCGGATGGAAATACGCTGCTCGGCGCGGATGATAAGGCTGGGATTGCTGAGATTCTGACGATGGCGGAGGAAATCCTGCGGGCGGATAGTGAAAAAGGAGGAAATCTTTCTGGCGATAAAGAAGGAGAAAACGTCCGGAACGGAGAGAAAAAAGAGCCTTTCCCGCACGGAAAAATCTGCCTGGCATTTACACCGGACGAAGAAATCGGACGCGGTGCGGATGCGTTTGACGTACCCGGGTTTGGCGCGAAGTATGCCTACACAGTAGACGGCGGCCCGGAAAATGAGATCGAGTATGAAAATTTCAACGCCGCTGCGGCGAAGGTGAAGATCAGGGGCTTTTCTGTGCATCCGGGCAGCAGTAAGGATACGATGATCAACGCGGCTCTGGTTGCCATGGAATTTAACGCCATGCTGCCTGCGGGAGATACACCCCGCGATACGGAAGGCTACGAGGGTTTTTATCATCTGCACGGTATGTCCGGGGATGTCTCGGAGGCCTGCCTGGAGTACATCATCCGTGATCACAGCGCCGCCATGTACGAGTGCCGTCTGGAAACGATGCGCCATATCGCAAAGCTGTTAAACGAAAAGTATGGGGACGGGACGGTGACTCTGACCCTGCGCGAGCAGTACCGGAATATGCGCGAACAGATCGAGAGCTGTATGCATCTGATTGACAACGCGAAGGAAGCGGCCAGACGCGCGGGACTTGTTCCGGAGACGGTACCCATCCGCGGCGGCACAGACGGAGCCCGCCTTTCCTTCATGGGACTGCCGTGTCCGAACCTGGGCACGGGCGGCTACGCTTTCCATGGGCCTTATGAGCATATCACGGCAGAAGGGATGGATGCGGTTGTGCGGGAGTTGAAGGAAATCGTGAGATTGTATGCCGGGATGGATGCGTGAACCAGATGGCAAGATGGGTTTACAGATTTTAGAACAAAACATAAATGAAAGACTCAATATTTAAGCGGCTGCGCTGCCTGCTTTCGGGAAGCGCAGCCGCCTTCAGTTTGATGACTCCCGTCTGATTTCTCATGCCTCCCGCATCGGCCGGATCAGCTGTTTATTGACCCGGTTCAGGAAGAACAGTCCGCATGCTATGGAGACAATCTCCGCGATGGGCCATGCCAGCCATACCTTTGAGACGTCTCCGGTCCGGGAGAACAGAAACGCGAGCGGAATCAGGCAGACCAGCTGACGCATGATGGAGATCAGCATGCTGTAGATTCCGTTGCCCATGGCCTGGAAGAACGAGGAGAGGATAACGGAAGCACCCGCGATCAGGAAGCTGAAGCTGATGGTCCGCAGCGCCGGGATGCCGATCGCAAGCATGTCCTCTGAAGCACTGAAAAGACTAAGCAGTGTTCCGGGGATCGTCTGCATGATCGTAAATGCGATGAGCATAATGCAGGTTGCATAGACAATAGCCAGCTTTACCGTTTTCATGATGCGGTCCGGTTTTCTTGCACCGTAATTGTAGGCAATGATCGGCACCATGCCGTTGTTCATGCCGAAGACAGGCATAAAGGCGAAGCTCTGCAGCTTATAGTACACGCCGAATACCGCGACTGCTGTGGAAGAAAAGGCGACCAGGATTTTATTGACACAGAAGGTCATGACGGAGCCGATCGCCACCATGATCACGGATGGAATACCGATATAAAGGATGCTGCTGATTGCCTTAAATTGCAGCTTAAACTTACGGATATCCAGATGAAGCTCTTTATTTACCTTCGTGTTCAGAATCACAGCCAGCACAGCTGCCACGATCTGCCCGAGAACCGTGGCGGCAGCAGCGCCCCGGATTCCCATTTTCGGGAAAATGCCGATGCCGAAAATCAGTACCGGATCCATGATGATGTTAATGATTGCGCCGAGCCCCTGTGTAAACATGGTGTAGATCGTCTTACCCGTCGACTGCAGGAGCCGCTCAAAGATGACTTCAATGTAGACGCCGAAGCTGAGGCACATGATAATCGAGAGATAATCATGCCCGTACTGTGTGATTTCTTCTGAGGCGCCCTGAATCACGAAGAAGACTCTGGAAATCGTAAGCCCCAGAATCAGGAACAGAATATAGCTGCAGATGGCGAGAAAAACACCGTGCATCGCCATGTGATTTGCCGTGTCGCTTTTTTCTCACCGAGCGCCTTGGAAACCAGGGCATTCATACCGACCGCAATACCGGTGGCCAGTCCGATCAGCAGGTTCTGCATCGGGAAAGCCATGGAAACGGCAGTCAGCGCATCCTCGCTGATCCGGGACACGAAAATGCTGTCTACTACATTATAAAGCGCTTGCACCAGCATGGAAATCATCATCGGCAGTGCCATCGTGATCAGCAGCCGGTTTACGGGCATGACGCCCATTTTGTTTTCTTCGGTAATCGTTTGTGTCTTTTCCTTACTCAAGTCTTATTCCTCTGTATACTTTTAGCATTTCTTATAAATTTCATAAATCAACTTCTCGGATTTTTCCCACCCGAGACAGGGATCTGTGATGGATTTGCCGTACACATGCGGCTCGCTGCCGATTTTCTGCGCGCCGTCCTCCAGATAGCTCTCGATCATAAATCCCTTGATCATCGTCTTCAGCTGCGGCGAATAGCTGCGGCTGTGCAGCACCTCCTCCACAATGCGGATCTGCTCCAGATATTGTTTCCCGGAATTGGAGTGGTTGGTATCAATGACGACAGCCGGGTTCGCCAGATCCCGCTTTTCGTAGAGCTCATGCAGCAGGATCAAGTCCTCATAGTGGTAATTTGGAATCGCGTTCCCGTGCTTGTTGGTCGCGCCGCGCAGCACGACATGCGCCAGCGGATTGCCGGTCGTATTGACTTCCCAGCCGCGGTAGATAAAGGTATGCCCTGCCTGCGCCGCCACGACGGAATTCAGCAGGACGGACAGATCTCCGCTGGTCGGATTTTTCATGCCGGCCGGCACGTCCATGCCGCTGACCGTCATGCGGTGATGCTGATCCTCCACAGACCGGGCGCCGATTGCCACGTAGGAGAGCAGATCGTCCAGATAACGGTAATTTTCCGGGTAGAGCATTTCATCAGCCGAGGTGAGACCGGTTTCCTCAATCACCCGTGTGTGGAGGGATCGCACCGCCACCAGTCCCGCAAATACATCCGGCTGCTTTTCCGGATCCGGCTGGTGGATCATCCCCTTGTACCCCTCGCCGGTCGTGCGGGGCTTATTTGTATAAATCCTTGGGATCAGGATCAGCCGGTCGCCGACCTTATCCTGCACGGCCGCCAGACGATGTACATAATCCATCACCGGCTCCGGGCTGTCCGCCGAGCACGGTCCGATGATCACCAGAAACTTATCGGATTTTCCGGTGATAACGTCCCGTATTTCGGCATCGCGCCGCTGCTTGGCTTCTACCACCTTCTGCGGAAGCGGATATTGCTTTTTCACCTCCGCCGGGATCAGGAGCTTTTTCACAAAATTCATCGACATTTGGTGTACCTCTTTCCTTATATATATGTATAAAATGATTCTCTGCTTTTACGCGTTCCTAGTATAGGGAGGTTAATGGGAAATGTCAATAGACTTTTGATATTCCCGACTGCCCGTTTCTCCAGTTACCTAAAGAACCTGCGGATTTTTTCAGGATGTTTTTTTCAGGAAAGCCCTTGCCACCATGGAAAAAATGTGCTAGGATAGCTTCCGATGAAAGGCTGAGAAGGAGACTCTGCATCTGACAACCTGCCAGGGATTTGGCATCACTGGACTGAAAGTGCCGATCAGGGGAAGGATGCAACAGGGAACACTCCGGAGCCGACTGCTCGAACGATTTTCTTCTGACAGACAGCAGTATGCGGAAAATACAGTAGGACAGTACGTAGCACGCGTTAAGTGCATATGAGAGGCAGATGATTACAAAATCTGCAATGCGGGTGGTACCGCGGGTAATGATTATCCGTCCCGGAATATCGATTCAGATGTTCCGGGATTTTTTATGCACACAGGCGCGAATGGATATTAGCAGCTAAAGCTGCTCGCGCCTGACTGCATAAAAAATTCCCGGACAGCAACAGGAGGAGGACCATTATGGAATTTTTATCAGGATTGACAGAAAAAGAGACATTGGAGCTTGGCGAACTGCTTGCCCCGGAGCGCATTGGTACCGAGGTGCGGGTGAATGGGTTTGTTCACTCGATTCGTGACATGGGTGAGGTCTGCTTTGTGGTTTTGCGCAAGCGCGAGGGCCTGCTGCAGTGTGTGTTTGAGGAGAATGTATCAGAGCTTCCGGCGAAATCTCTGAAGGAATCGCAGACGGTGGAGCTTTTTGGCGTGCTGGAAAAGGATGCGCGTGCGCCGCATGGAATAGAGCTGCGCGTAAAGGGCGGCGAGATTCTCACGGCGACCTATGCGCCGCTGCCGCTGCCGATTGGCAAGTGGAAGCTGAATACCTCACTGGAGGCAAAGCTGGACAATCGCAGTATTTCTCTGCGGAATGTGCGCGAGCGGGCAAAGTTCCGCATCCAGGAGGGACTGGTGCGGGGATTCCGCGAGTATTTGACACAGCAGCAATTTACAGAGATTCATACACCGAAGATCGGCGCGAGAGGCGCGGAAGGCGGCGCGAATATTTTTAAGCTGGATTATTTTCATCATCCGGCGGTACTTGCGCAGAGCCCGCAGTTTTACAAGCAGATGATGGTGGGTGTGTTTGACCGGGTTTTTGAGACCGGACCGGTGTTCCGCGCGGAGAAGCACAATACGAAGCGCCACCTGAATGAATATACGAGCCTGGATTTTGAGATGGGCTATATCGACAGCTATGTGGATATCATGGAGATGGAGACAGGATTTCTGCAGTATACGATGGAGCTGCTTCAGAAAGAATACGCGGAAGAACTGCGCATTCTCAATGTGACGCTGCCGGATACGGAGAAAATCCCGATGGTTCGTTTTGATGTGGCTAAGCAGCTTGTCTCTGAAAAATATAACCGCAAGATTCGCAACCCGTTTGACCTCGAGCCGGAAGAGGAGAATCTGATCGGGCGTTATTTTAAGGAAGAGTACGGTGCGGACTTTGTCTTTGTGACGCATTATCCGTCGAAAAAGAGACCATTTTACGCGATGGATGACCCGGCTGATCCGCGGTTTACCCTGAGCTTTGATCTGCTGTTCCGCGGCCTGGAGATCACGACAGGCGGACAGCGTATCCACGATTATCAGATGCTGCGGGAGAAGATCGCTGCGCGTGGAATGACGGAAGAGGGCATGGATATGTACCTCGACACGTTTAAATATGGTATGCCGAAGCACGGCGGCCTGGGCATCGGGTTGGAGCGCCTGACGATGAAGCTGGTCGGCGAGGAAAATGTTCGGGAAACGACACTTTTCCCACGGGATCTTTCCCGTCTGGAGCCTTGACAGTCAGTGGCGCTGTCTGCCAATGGTTTGCCGGGCAGCTGGGAAGCTTTTCAGGCAGGAACCGTAACTGCGGAAATGAAAGCCTGCGGTCAATGGTGCATGCGGCCTGTCAGCCGCTGCCTGGAGTAAAACGGAGCGCAGACAGAAGTAATCAGTGGGAGAGAGGTTATGGCGCGTAGGAAAAGGTGCACCTTGTGCGGCGGAAAGCTTTTGCCTTCTGGTATCTGTAAAGAGTGTGGATGGGACAACAGTAAAAATGATGACGGATATCGTCTGAACACCCATAATGAGGCGGGCATGAAACTCCATACGGGAGACTGCGAGGATGTCCTTAATAGGGAGAATCCGCACAAGCAGATTCCGAACGGGCAGGAGAGCGCCTCTGAGGCGGGAAAAACGGATACTGCCCGCTCCCGGACGGCAAAGGCATCTGCAGGAGGTACCCGCTCACAGTCGGCAAGAACTTCAGCAAGGGATATTCGGACACAGACGGAAAAGACGTCAGCAGGAGGTACGCATTCACAGTCGGCAAAGACTTCAGCAAAGGATACCCGGACGCAGACGGAAAAGATGTCCGCAGGCGATGCCCGTTCTCTAACGAAAAAAAAGCTGTCGGGTGACCGCCGGCGGCAGAAGGCGGATCAGCCGGTCAGGAAAAAACATACATTTCTTAAATAGCTGGTGGTTTTGTTTTTCACCCTGGAGATTTTGGGTACGGTTTTTTCGGACGAGTTTGAGGAGGTGCGCTGGTTTTTCAGTGACCTGGTTTCAGAAATTGCCAAGAGAGTGGAAAATTCCGGATCCTGGAATGAAGACTCTTATGATGATGACCTGGAGTACGGTGCGAACTATGAAGAAAGCATCTTTAGCGGGACAGACTCAGATGAGTGTCCGCAGCGGGAAGTCTGGAATGAGGAGGCGGAAGGGTATGTCTCCATGGAGCTGTCACAGGGGTATTATACGGTTGGCTATGAAATTCCTGTGGGGGAATATCAGCTGGAATGTCTGACTGATACAGCCTGGATTTCCGTTTACTATCCGGAAAATGAGGAATATTATTATGATTTTGTACTCCTTTATTCTGAGGAGGAGCAGGCGGACTATCCGGACTATATGAACGGGGAGGCGTGCCCCTGGTATGAGCTTTCGGATGTTTTTACACTGGAAGAGGGGATGATTCTGTCAGTGGACAGCATGAGCTCCGGGGTATGGCTGACCGGGGAAGGCGAGGGAATGGATTCGCTAAAGGAACGAAAGGAGCAGCACCTGAATAACATTCTTCTGAGCCAGGCTGAAGCCTGGACTGTCGGAGAAGACGGCTTTGAAGAGGGCGTTTATGATCTGGTCGTTTCTGGAGAGGGCGCAAGCGCGTACGTAAGAATCGAATCAGAAAATGGTTATGAAAATTATACGGGGATTATTCTGGATGAGAACTGGGAAGAGTTTTTGCACTACCCATTCATGGAAGGTGATTCGCTGACGGTTACTTTGTATAATGAGGATACGGAGGTGTGGCTGCTGCCGAGCTGGTAAGACCTGGAGCGTGAAAAAAACTATCGCAGGAAAATCTCATCTGGTGAAGGATAAAAAACTTGATCTGCTGCAAAAGCGACTGTCAAAAAGAGGAGAGCGCAAAACCGAATAGCCGCCGCCCGTTTCAGAGCGGCAGACAGAAGGAGGGAAATTTATGGCAAATATCATTAGTGATGAGACGATTGAGTATGTCGGCATTCTGGCGAAGCTGGAACTGTCCGATGAAGAAAAGGAGCAGGCGAAAAAGGATATCGGCCGGATGCTTGACTATGTGGATAAATTAAATGAACTGGATACGTCCGGCGTGGAGCCGATGTCGCACGTGTTTTCTGTACACAATGTTTTCCGCGAGGATGTTGTGACGAATGACGACGGACATGAGGCGACCTTGAAAAACGCGCCCGCGGCGAAGGAGCAGGCTTTCATGGTGCCAAAGACAATAGGATGATTTATGGAAGCGGGACTTATCAAGAAATCAGGAAAGGAACGGCGATATGCAGATAACAGAACTGACTGCCCTGGAGCTGGGCGATAAGATTAAGAAAAAAGAGATCTCTGTCCGCGAAGCGCTGGATGCTTCTTTTGGACGCATAGACGCACTGGATGGAGAACTGAACAGCTTTGTGACGCTGGACCGGGAGACGGCATATGCCCGCGCGGAACAGGTACAGGCTGGCATCGCAGATGGCAGCATCAGTGGACCGCTCGCCGGGGTGCCGGTCGCGATCAAGGATAATCTTTGTACGGAGGGGCTGCTGACGACCTGCAGCTCAAAGATTTTGTATAATTTCGTCCCGACCTATTCGGCGGAGGCTGTTTTAAATCTGGAAAAGGCCGGGGCGGTGATCCTCGGGAAAACGAATATGGATGAGTTCGCGATGGGCAGCACGACTGAGACCTCCGCGTTCGGACCGACGAAAAATCCCTGGAATACCGGCCATGTGCCTGGCGGCTCTTCAGGCGGCTCCTGCGCGGCAGTGGCAGCAGGGGAAGCTCCTTATGCGCTGGGATCGGACACCGGCGGCTCTATCCGGCAGCCGAGCTCCTTCTGCGGCGTGGTTGGTATGAAGCCGACCTACGGAACGGTTTCCCGTTATGGGCTGATCGCCTATGGATCGTCACTGGATCAGATTGGACCGATCGCGAAGGATGTTTCAGACTGCGCCGCGATTCTGGAGATGATAGCTTCACATGATAAAAAAGACAGCACTTCGGTGGCGCGGACAGACTGTGACTTTACCTCCGCGCTGGTGGATGATGTGAGGGGACTGCGTGTCGGCATCCCTTCAGATTATCTGGGAGAGGGACTGGATGATGAGGTGCGGCAGGCTGTGTTGGATACGGCAGATGTGCTGCGGCAGAAGGGCGCCATGGTCGAGGAATTTGATCTGAGCCTGGTGGAATACGCGATTCCGGCTTACTATGTGATCGCCTCGGCGGAAGCCAGTTCCAACCTGTCCCGTTTTGACGGTGTGAAGTACGGCTACCGGGCGGCTGAGTATGAAGGCCTTCACAATATGTATAAAAAGAGCCGTTCCGAGGGCTTTGGAGAAGAGGTCAAACGCCGCATTATGCTCGGCTCCTTTGTTCTGAGCTCCGGCTATTATGACGCTTACTATCTGAAAGCACTGCGCACCAAGGCGCTGATCAAACAGTCCTTCGACCGCGCGTTTGAAAAATACGATGTGATTCTTGCCCCGGCCTCTCCTTCGACAGCGCCGGAGCTTGGACAGAGCTTAAGTGATCCGCTGAAGATGTACCTCGGCGATATCTATACGATTTCGGTCAACCTTGCTGGACTGCCGGGCATTTCCGTGCCGTGCCGTTTGGACAGTAAGGGCTTGCCGATCGGCGTGCAGATGATCGGGGACTGCTTCCATGAAAAAGAGATTATACGTGCGGCGTACGCGTATGAGCAGGCGCGGGGACAGTTCCTGGTGCCGGAATTGAGGGCGGGCAGTGCTGGGCCTATGGGTAAAGCAGCGGAACAGGAGGTCGAGTGATATGGCAAAACAGTATGAAACGGTCATCGGACTGGAAGTCCATGTAGAGCTTGCGACGAAAACGAAGATCTTCTGCGGGTGTTCGACTGCGTTCGGCGCTGCGCCCAATGAGCATACCTGCCCGGTCTGCACCGGCATGCCGGGGTCCCTGCCGGTATTGAATAAGCAGGTGGTCGAGTACGCGATGGCGGTGGGCCTGGCGACCAACTGCCAGATCAACCAGTTCTGCAAATTTGACCGCAAGAATTATTTTTATCCGGACAACCCGCAGAATTATCAGATTTCCCAGCTTTATCTGCCAATCTGCCATGACGGTTATGTAGAGGTGGATACGGCTGCAGGCACCCGGAAGATCCGGATTCATGAGATTCATATGGAAGAAGATGCCGGCAAGCTGGTGCATGATGAGTGGGAGGACTGTTCTCTGGTTGACTACAACCGCAGCGGCGTGCCGCTGATTGAGATCGTGTCCGAGCCGGATATGCGCAGCGCCGAGGAGGTCATTGGATATCTGGAAAAGCTGCGCCTGATCATCCAGTATCTGGGAGCGTCGGACTGCAAGCTGCAGGAGGGCTCCATGCGCGCGGATGTCAATCTTTCCGTGCGGGAGCTGGGCTCCGATCAGTTCGGCACCCGTACTGAGATGAAAAACCTGAACTCCTTCAAGGCCATCGCGCGTGCAATCGACGGCGAGCGCGAGCGTCAGATCGAGCTGCTCGAAGAGGGCAAACCAGTCATTCAGGAGACCCGCCGCTGGGATGACAACAAAGAATATTCCTATCCGATGCGTTCCAAAGAGGACGCGCATGATTACCGCTATTTCCCGGACCCGGATCTGGTGCCGATTCTCATCAGCGATGAGTGGCTGCAGGCTGTGAGGGATCGTCAGCCGGAGCTGCGCACCGAGAAGCTGGCCCGGTATAAAAAGGAATTTGACATTCCGGAATACGACGCGGGCATCATCACGGAATACAAGCGCATGGCGGATATTTTTGAAGAGACCACCGCACTCTGCGGCCGGCCGAAAAAGGTATCCAACTGGCTGATGGGTGAGACACTGCGTTTATTAAAAGAAGAAAACCGTGAGCCGGATACCCTTGATTTTTCTCCCACGCATCTGGCGAAGCTGGTCGAGCTGACCGAGGCCGGGACGATCAATCAGACCGTCGCCAAGGAAGTATTCGAGCAGATTTTCCGCGAGGATGTGGATCCGGAGGTCTATGTTGAGGAGCATGGCCTTAAGACGGTCAACGATGAGGGAGAGCTGCGCACGGTCGTGGAGGGCGTAATCGCGGCAAATCCGCAGTCTGTGACGGATTATAAGGGCGGAAAACAGAAAGCGCTTGGTTTCCTCGTGGGACAGACCATGAAGGCGATGAAGGGCAAAGCGAATCCCGCAGCGGTCAATCAGGTGCTGAAGGAACTGCTGGGATGACAGATGTATTTGCAAGGCTGCAGTAATTGTTATGAAATCAGAAATGAAACAGGCATGAAAACAGGGAAAGTCCGGATCAGGACCTGTGATATCATCAGGACAGAATCGAGATGAGACGGCATGATCTATGAGTGCCACATGCACATTTTCATGAATGGCTGCAACTACCGGCAGGCAGCCGCACAGTACAAACAGGGCGTGGATGAGGCGGATATCCGTGAAAAGCTGGCTGCATACGCGCGGGAGGGCGTCACCTTCCTGCGCGACGGCGGCGATCATTATGGAGCGTCGCTACTGGCGGCCCGGATAGCGCCGGAGTATGGGATTACGTACCGTACTCCGGTTTTTGCGATTCACAAAAATGGTCATTACGGTGGAATCGTCGGCCGGGGATTTGACACGATGAAAGATTATCGACATCTTGTGAGGGAAGCTGGCAGTGCAGGAGCGGATTTCATCAAGATCATGATATCAGGCATTCTGGATTTTGAAAGGGAAGGCGCGCTTACTGAGGCTTCGCTTACTGCCGGAGAGATTCGGGAAATGATCCATATCGCGCACGAAGAAGGATTCGCCGTGATGGCGCATACCAACGGGGCGGAAGCGGTCCGGGCAGCGGCCGCCGCCGGAGTGGACTCGATTGAACATGGCAATTTTATGGACGAGGACTGCATGCAGGCTCTGCAGGACAGCCGCGCGGTCTGGGTACCCACCTTGGTGACAATCGCGAATCTGATCGGCAGCGGGCGCTATGACGATGTGTCTTTGAGATGTCTGAAGGAAAAAGCGGGCGCGCTGATCCAAAGAGGTTTTGAACTGGGCGTAAAGATCGCGCCTGGAAGCGACGCAGGGGCATACCGCGTGCCGCATGTCCATGGCATAGAGGATGAATATCGGGAACTCTGGGAGCTGGCTCAAAGTGTGATGACAAGGGAGGAGTTTGAAGAAAAAATGGAGGATGCGGGCAGAGAAATTGAAACTCGTTTCTGTTGCGGGAGGTGCTGAAACTGAAGGCATTCTTTATTCCCGCGATGCAACAATATTTTAAAATTTGAAAAGATCGCGGTGCCGTGAGGAATATAAAATGTTTCAAAAATATTAAACTTCTGATAATTACGGCGGAATTGTGGGTGTGCGGCTTGCACAAGTTGGCCGGTCGTGTTATGATAGAGCCTGATATGGTATTGACTCAATACCAGTTTTTTGTTATTCAAATATTTGAAACTGGACACTCAGAACAAGAGGATCAGCGCAAAATGTTCAGCGGCAGATATTTGGAGCATTCGACATTTAGAATGATTTTTTGCGTGAAGCGGCAAATGATTATTCCGGGGTACCCGGGTTAGGGAGATGGAAATGTTAAACAAAAGAATGAAAGCGGTTCTGATCGGCCTGGTGACGGCTCTGGCAGTCACTGTACTCACATCGGGCTGCCAACTTCTTGTCGAAGAGGAAGAGACGGAGTCGGAGACTGCTTCAGAGACCATGAGCGAGACAGAGACGGAGCCGGATACTGAGACGGAGATTCAGACCAACGTGGTGTATATTTCCGAGGATGGGACGGTCCGCATAGTACTGCCGGACAGCACATGGGAAGCCACTCAGGATGTAGATGAGATGAGGGTTTTCGCGTCTGCTTCGGAGTCTATGATCAATATTGTGCACGCGTCGGATGAGAGCGCGATGAAGAATATCTCGGTCATGGAGTCAGAAGAAGATCTGGAGGCGACCCTCGCGAACCAGTATCCGGAGGAAGACGCGTTTGAAGTAGTGTCTTTTCAGGTAAACAGTTCGTCGACTCTGTCTGTTTACGAGTATGTAGTAAAGTACAATTACTCGACAAGTATGTGGGCCTATTCTGTTACGTACGCGCTTATGTCTGCCGAGGATGACGCGGCCTATGTTGTAACTGGTACGGTGACAGAGGATGACGCGGAGTCTCTTGACGCGGTTCAGACAGCGGTGGAGAGTTTTACAGTGCTGGATACTGACAGTATATTCAGCGTACTTCCAGGCACGGTTGAAAACAATGCCACGACAGAATCTGAAACGCAGCAGGCGGCCTCTGAGTCGGAGGCAGGGAGTGACGAGCTCACTTCTTTAAGTGAATATTCCACAAGCGTTACGCTCTACGCGTCGACAAATGTCAATATCCGTCAGCAGCCGAGCACGGACGCTGACCGGATAGGTTCCCTGCTTTCAGGGAGCGCGGTTACGGTGACAGGAGAGACGAATTCCTGGTTCCGTGTCAGCGTAGGGGGCAATACCGGCTATATCAGCAAGGCATATCTGGTGAGTACGCAGCCGGATACAGATGCTGAAGCTGAGACGGAAGCGTCCGACAACAGTACAGCGGTCTCGAGTTCGGATGTGATTGCCGCAGAGCTGGGCAGTGAGATCTCTTACGGGACATCTTATACATATTATACGACTACTCAGGTGAATCTCCGCTCAGAGCCAAGCACAGACAGCAGTGTGGTCAGCGGAGTGGCTTCAGGGACGGCGGTCACAGTGACTGGAGAGACGGATAACTGGTTTATTGTTTCCGTGGACGGAAATACTGGATACATTTCGAAATCCTATGTTTCCTCTACACAGCCTTCCACGGCGTCTTCTTCGGATTCAGACAGTTCGGGCAGCAGCGCAGGCAGCACGGACAGTTCAGATAGCTCAGATAGTTCAGGAACGACTGACAGCAGTAGTTCCGGTGATACGGATTCGTCCACGTCATCGTCTTCCTCAACGGGAGTTGTGAGCGGGACTGTGGCAGCGTTTACATCAGACACCATTGTGATCCAGGGCGACGACGGGGTGACTTACTCGATCAATTATTCCAACGCTTCCCTAAATTCGAGCGGCCTTACGGAGGGTCTCTATGTGACTGCTACGATCGATTATTCGCAGACTACATCGGGCGGCTCTCTTTATGCGACCGATGTAACGGGATATTAATATTCAGTTCAGATATTAGAATGAATGTAACGGGATTTAATATTCAGATATTAGAATGAATTCCTTACGCGGCCGTGCGCATCGTAAGAGAAACAGCCCCTTCCGGCAGATCCTGCGCGGAAGGGGCTGTTTTTTGCACCCTGAATTATTCTGTTTTCCCAGCCGCCGATTCCTCTTTAGCAATTCTATTTAGCCGCCGATTTCCTCTTTAGCATTTCTCTTTAGCTTAACGCGAACCGATAAGTGCCAATCACCTGGTGAGTGATGCTGTAGGAACCAGCGCCATAGCAGCTCGTCCACCATCCGGCAAAGCATGCCTCCGGGTCATAATAGCAGCCGTTGATTTTTACCCAGCAGTGGCGGGTAAGCCCATCGGAGGCACCGTCCCGCGTGCCTGAGACACGGCCGACAACGACGTAAGGATCATAGCCGATTTCGTAGGCCAGCGCGGCGAAAGCGCAGGCAAAGCTGTAGCAGTTGCCGCTGTGGCTGTTCAGCATATTGTATGCCATAGTAATCTGCCAACCGGAACTATAACTGGAAATATAAACGGTGCGGTAGCTGAACCGGGATCTGCTCACCATGTAATTCCAGCACGCCCGCAGCTTCTGCGACTGTGTCATGCTGCTGGTGGTGATCGAGGAGACGATAGTCATGGTCTTCATTTTCAGCTTTGCGGCGGTGCTATCCTCCGCGTAACCACTGTCGTTGAATGTAATGCCCTGATAAGTCGCGTTGGCTTTCAGTTTTCCATTGCTCGCCGCGTAGCAGAGCTTTGAGTCGACGATGATCCATCCGGAAGTCTGCGCGATTCCGTTGCCGTCAACGCAGTAGTAGCTGCCATTGACGCCGACGATTTTCAGGCTGCTGCTGTGTGTGATCAGCTTTCCGGAAGTTTTAAAGACATAAATGGTGCCGTCGATGGTATATCCGCCTGTGGCAGCCGCTCCGTTGCTTTTGAAATAATACTGGTATCCGTCGATGGTCTTCCAGGTGCTGGTCACCATTTTGCCGCTCGAGGCGAAGTAATACTTTTTACCATCGCAGGAACACAGGCCGGTCTTCATTTTACCGCTGGAAGCGAAATAATATTTATTCCCGTCGATCTTCCAGATCCCGGTCAGAGCCGCGCCTTTCGGAATGGAGGAGGAAGCTGTTTTCTTAAAATAGTATTTGCTGCCGTCGATGGTCTGCCATCCGGTCTGCATTTTACCGCTGGAGGAAAAATAGTATTTATTTCCGTCGATTTTATACAGTCCGGTCAGGGCCGCTCCTTTCGGAACAGAGGTAGAAGCTGTTTTCTTAAAATAATATGTTTTTCCCTTTATTTTCTGCCATCCGGTCTGCATCTGGCCGTTTGAGGCGAAATAATACCGGTCGCCGCTGATCTTGACCAGACCGATCGCGGCTGCGCCTTTTGGAGTGGAATCATGCGCTGTTTTATAAAAATAGTAGGTCTTTTTATTCCAGGTTACCCATCCGGTCTGCATGACGCCTTTGGCGTTAAAATAATAGTAGTAATCACCGATCTTGACGACGGCGTCCGTAACCATCGCTTTCGCGGGGATGGAATCGTGCGCTGTTTTATAAAAGTAGTAAGTTTTCTTGCCGATCGTCACCCATCCGCTTTTTTTAACAGAATTTACATAATAGTAGGTATAACCGTCGCTGTCTTTCACAAGGCCATTTAAAGACTCCGAATCGGAAGCAGTGGATATAGCCGCTGTACCGCTGCCTGAATTGCTTACTGCTGCCAATGCCGACCCGCTGCCAAGTGTCAGCGACAGAACCGCAGCCAGAAGCAGAGTCACAAATAAAAGCCTTCCCTTTCTCTTTCCCATTTTGATAATGCCTCCCTTGTTGTTGTAAAAAATATTACAAAAGTATTTTTCTGGTCGGAAAAATGTAACTTTTATAGATAATTTAACATAGCACAGTATGCTGTATTTTTCAAGGAAAATCTTAAGAATCCAGCGCCAAAGAATAAAAAGCTGTGGTTTAACCGAATCCCAGATTTTTTGC
>JAJBVE010000199.1 GCA_020859995.1 Clostridiales bacterium | reverse complement strand
TTTTGCATCAGAGAAACGTATAGTTTAGCGCAGAAATTACGCCGTATAAATTCCATTCTGTGGAGGGGCGTCGGAAGTCGCCCGGTTTGACGCCGCAGAAACTCTCTTCACGGAAATGATGGAAAGGAAAGGCTTTTATGGATCATTTTATCAATTTTCTTGTCAAATTTTTTGTCTGGCTTTCTCGCTTTGCTCCTGCTCTTTCAAAGTTGGGCCTGATAGAATATAGAAAAATGAGTGATTTAAAAATTGATCCGAAGATGCACATCCTTCTGGTAGGTTACAACGGTGCCAGAAATACAGGAGCTGATGTAAGGGTATCTGAAATAGTAAAGCAGCTTCAGGATCGTCTCGGCAAAGACGATGTGCAGATTTCAATTATGACCCTGAATGAAGAAAATATCCGCTGCTACTTTCAGTCAGATATCCGGTTAATACACTTTAGTCCTGTCTTTTTTACAAAGGTGTTCACGGCCTGCTGTGCCAATCAGGCCGTGATCCTTTGTGAGGGTTCCACGCTCAAAAGCAAATTTGCCAATGCGCTTACTCTGTATTTTTGCGAAGCAGCTGGCATTATGAAAAACCAGCACAAGCCTTGCATCGCCTACGGCTCGGAAGCCGGAGAGATGGACGCATTTCTGGAGCGTACGGTAAAACGGCTTTGTTCGGATACCTATTTTATCGCCAGGACCTAGAATTCCCTGGATCAGATACAGCAGTTGGGGCTAAAGGGGCATTTGGGAACGGATGCAGCGTGGAAATTTGACAGTTCCTCTCACACAGGGTGGGCTGTTGCTCAGCTACGGCAATTCGGCTGGGATGGCACTTCGCCGCTCCTGGGTATTGCGCCCATCAATCCTTTTTGGTGGCCGGTCAGACCTTCGCTGACAAAGTGGGTGAAGGCGAAACTTACCGGGGATCACTCGCTACAATTTCAGCTTTGGTATTTTTTCAGCTGGTCAAAGCAGCGGGAACATCAATTTGAGAAGTATCTGGATGCTATCGCCCGTTCGGTGAATAAATTTGCAGCAAAACACTCATGCCATGTGGTCATACTCGGCATGGAGCGTCTGGACGCAGATGCCTGTAACAAACTGAACGCCAGACTCACGAAACCGGCTTCTGTCTTTATGTCATCTGAACATGATGGCTATGAGATGGCTGCTGTGTTACGGCAGCTTTCGATTTTAATCACCTCAAGGTATCACGCCCAGGTGTTGTCTATGGAAGCGGGGGTAGCCAGTGTGGCGATTTCTATGGATGAGCGTCTGGACAACATCATGCAGGAAATGGGTTTGAGTCAGTATCAGCTGCTGCACGCAGATGATACGGAACTGACCTCGGCACTTCAAAGTGCCCTGGAGTACATCCTGTCTTATCAGGAACAAATTAAAGATAAAATCGGGAGTCAGCTTGTAAGTTATCAAAAGACACTGGAGGAGATGGGGGATTTTTTGACCTCATCGCTTCTTTCTTATGAAAGCTGACCTGATGCAAAACACTCGGAGGAACTGCCAATGTACCATATATTTCTGACCGGCACAACCGGATTTTTGGGGACGGAAGTTATTTCTGAACTTATGCAGACGACGGACGATGTCGTCTATGGCCTCACAAGAGCCGGTTCTGTCTCGGAGGCAATTAACACCCTTACCGCTCTCTGGTACGGACGCCCGGAGCTGACAGAGAATCTTGGGAAACGCATCCTGCCGGTGCTGGGGGATATCACAAAAGAAAACCTGGGCCTTTCTGACATAGATCATGAGCGGCTGATCCATCATACCGATTACGTCATTCACACTGCTGCCGTCATCGGCATCAACCATAGCCGAAATCGGTTTTGGGATGTCAACGTCACCGGTACAAATCACGTTCTGGATTTCGCCAGGCGCATTCAGGCCGACCACCCGCTCCGGCGGTTTTCCCATGTGTCCACCGCTTATGTGGCCGGGACACGAAGCGGGCAAATCATGGAGGATTCCCTGACAGATGCCGGTTTTTCCAGTCTGTATGAGCAAAGCAAGTTTGAGGGAGAGCGCCTTGTCGCACAGGCAATGGGGCAGCTCCCTGTCTCTGTTTTCCGCCCCGGTCAAATCGTAGGGGATTCCAGAACCGGACGAGTGAAAAATTTCAATACACTTTACTATCCGCTGAAGCTGTATCTGAAGCAGCAGATGCGTGTTTTCCCGATCAAAAAGTCGATGCGCGTCAACATGGTGCCGGTGGATTACGTGGCAAAATCGATTGTCCGCATCACCTATGCAGAGGACGCTGTGGGGAAAACCTTCCACCTGACCGCCCCGGCTTCTGCGCAGCCGACGGTGGGGGAACTGATCGAAGCTGTACGTGACTGGGCAGAGAAAAATCTCTCCATACGGTTGCCGAAGCCTTTATTTTTCCCCGTTCCGTTTCTAGGCAAAATCGGAGCTTCCCGCAATCTGTCAGAGGAAAAGCCTGCGAAAAAGAGCGTCCTGACTAATATGCTTTCTCTGGCTCCTTATTTTTCAGAAGACAAAACATACGATACGACCAACACCGAACGGTTTATGGGAGCATATCAACTTGACTGGCGGGAGTATCTGCCGAACCTCCTGTCCTACGCCACCAGCAGGAACTTCCTCGACCATAACAGCCGAACGGTATTTGAACAGGTGCGCTTCTGCCTGAATCGGAAGAATGCGTCCATCACTTATTACGACGTGACTGACGATGGCATCTGGGAAAGCAGCGCTTCATCTGTCAATCAAAGGATCGAAGAAACGTTGAAGGCACTTCAGGTGCTCGGAATCGGTTCGGGCAGCAAAGTCGCTATCAGTGGAATTAACAGTGTTACATACTTCATTCTTGATGTAGCTATCGGGTTGTCCGGTGCTACCAGCGTACCGCTGTACTATACCACCCCCGCCAATGAACTGGATGAGCTGCTGCAAAAAAGCGGTGCGAACTGGTTCTTCATCGGGGACATTCGTATTTTATCCCATGTCAGCCAGGTGACCTTTGGCGGGACGATAGTTTCCTTTACGGAGAATGCGCCGCTGCCGGAGGATGCTCGCATCCTGTCATGGGAGCGGTTCCTTTCTCTGGGGAGAGGGCGGGAACGCACATCTGTGCAGGTTTCCTATCAGGATATGGCCACTTTGCGCTATACTTCCGGCACCACCGGTAATTCCAAGAGCGTAGCTTTTTCTCAGGCGCAGCTGCGGTGGATGGCCGAGACAATGGCATCCCTGCTCAGCTTCAAAAGCCGAACCAAACAGGCAGTCTATCTGTCCTTTTTGCCGCTGAGCCATGTGGTGGAGGGGATATTGGGGGCTTACACGCCCTACTATCTGGGCGCACCGGCGTCTCTCTATTTCCTCAATGATTTTGACAGGCTGGCGGAGACGCTGCCAAAGGTCAGGCCCACGATTTTCTTCTCAATCCCCAGATTTTACGAGAAAATTTGGGATCAGCTGGCCCAGAATAAGCTGGGAA
>JAJBVE010000119.1 GCA_020859995.1 Clostridiales bacterium | reverse complement strand
CCCCCCCCCCCCCCCCCCCCCCCCCCCCCCTCACCCCCCCCCCCTCCTAGATCCCCCACCGACAGGTTTTTCACCCAGAGCCAGGGATTTTCCCAACAGGCAGGTTTTTATCCAACAGGCAGGTTTTTCGCTCAACGGGTAGATTTTTCACCCAACGGGCAGGTTTTTCACCCAAGAGGCAGTTCTTTCGCCTGGCAGGTAAACTTACCGGAACCGCAGAACGGAGAAATTCAGAATAATATTATAGAGGAAATACATTTGAAAACATACGCGAACGGCATGGATACCAGACATCAGATCCTGTATGCATGCAAAGAATTATTTTATGAAAAAGGATTTCATGAGACCAGCTACGAGGATATCTGCCAGGCCTCCCATGTAAGCCGCCGGACGGTCTATTATCATTTTAAAGAGAAGGAAGACATCCGGTATGATGTGTTCTGGGATTGGGTGACACAGCTGAGGCATCTGGCGGCGCGCTATTGTGATCGGGACGAATATACCTTTTCTCTGGCAATGTATCTTCTCTGGGAGTGCAGTCTGCAGGATGCAAAATACCGCAAATTTCAGATGGATTACTACAAAGATTTTCCGGTCTATACGCCAAACCGCGGTACGGGCAGGTTTTACAGGATTGCGTTCGGACAGATGTACGGGCATATCTGGTCATTAGAAAAGATACCGCATATCGCGTTTGCTTCCGTTTACGGCTACATTCTGGGTATGTATTGTATGATGAATGAGCGTCCGGAAATGTACAACGCAAAGGAATTGATGCATTATTGTATGTTTTGGGGCACTTCCATCTGGGGAATTTCTACAGAAGCTATCACCGGGCTCTGGGATGGTCTGTCCGGATATATCGATCAGTTTCCCGAGGATTTGCTGACGGAAATGAAATTCTATGAATGAAAATGTTTTGTAACTGGTCAGGGTAGTACTTCGCATTGGCTGAGAAGTATGTATGAAAACGCAGATTATAATGCTTTTGCTGATGATGGGAGGAACAGAATGAAAGCTCGGTTTTATCCAGGCGGCCGCGACTATATTTTTTACGAAAATACGACCATTTTGCAGGCGGCGCAGGAGCTGGGACTAGAGACGGATGCCCCATGCGGCGGGCATGGAAAATGCGGGAAATGTCTTGTAAAAGTAGCAAATCTTTCCATGCAGAACCTGGCCGGCTTTCCTGGCTCTCAACAAAAATCAGGACTGGAAGCAGAGGAGCAGGAGGTTCTTGCCTGTCAGACGCTATTGCGGGACGGCATGATCATCCATCTGGAGAAGGACAGGGAGTCGGACTCAATGGTTGTACTTTCGGACGGCGCGAAAGCCGAAGTAACCATGAATCCCATTGCCCGGGCTCCTTATCATGCTGCAATTGACATTGGCACGACGACCCTTGCCTGTCAGATTCTGGACGGTGGGACGGGAGTGGTTATCGCAAGCGGAGGGGCGCTGAACCCGCAGCAGACCTTTGGTGCGGATGTCGTGTCACGCATTCAGGCTGCCATGAACGGCGATCTGCCGGCGCTGACCCGCTTGATACGTAATGCGCTTTATGAACTCTTATCTCAGAGCGCCAGTCAGGCGGGGGTATCTCTGCATGATATCGGCCTCATCGGAATCGTTGGCAATCCCTGCATGCAGCAGCTTTTTGAAGGGATTTCCCCGGATAATCTTGCCAGGCCTCCTTTTTCCGTAAAGCTGAACCAGGCCAGGGTATTGCCCGCCGGAGACTTTTTCCCGGAGCTGCCGGGCGCCCGGATTTTATCGATTCCGGATATCTTTGGCTACGTCGGTGCGGATACGATGGGCTGCATCCTGTCGACGGACATGGATCAGGCAGAGAGGCCCACCCTGCTTGTAGATATTGGTACAAATGGAGAAATGGTGCTTGGCAGCAGGGGACGCCTGGTTGCCTGCGCGACGGCGGCGGGACCGGCACTGGAGGGAGCGGGGATTACGTTCGGCATGAGAGGCTCGGCGGGGGCGATTGATCATGTAACGATGAAGGACGGGCGGATTTCCTGTCATGTGATAGGGCAGGTTTCGGAACCGGATCATGAATCAATTTGGCCAGTCTCGGGCGAGGATTCCGCCCAGGTCAGGGGACAGCTTTCGGAAGCGGATGATGAAAGAATCTTGCAAACTCGAGACGAAAATTTTTCGGCTGCATCCGGCATCTGCGGCTCCGGTCTGATTGATGCTGTGGCACTGCTGCGGACACAGGGAATCATCAACAGGCGCGGGCGCTTGCCTGCAGCCGTGGATTGTCCGGCTTTTGCGCAATATCTGGGTGAAAAAGATGGAGAGCGCATTTTCTGCCTGACCGATACCATTTACCTGACTCAGGAGGATATCCGGCAGGTGCAGATGGCAAAGGGTGCCATTGCTGCAGGAATCGAATTAATGGCGAAAGAGTTGCAGATCGAAGTCCGGGAGATTGAAAAGGTATATCTGGCGGGGGCATTTGGCTCTTTTATCCGCCAGGAGAGTGCATGCGCCATCGGGCTGCTGCCAAAGGAGCTTGCCGGACGCATTCAGGTGATTGGCAACGCGGCTCTGGAGGGATGCCGGCGCATGGTCTGTGATCAGAAGTATTTTTATCACTCTGAGACACTCAGCCGGCAAATACCGGCGCTGGATCTGGCGTCCATCCCCGGATTTGCCAGAAGCTACGCAAAGCATATGGGGTTTTGACTATGTCAGGAAGAGATGTAATGGATACTGGTACTATGCCGGAAAAAGATGCATTTTTTTGTTCATCAGAAAAAGATGCATCATTGTCAGCTGGTTCTACGGTCATTTTGTCCTGCCCGACCGTTCACGACGAGCTGGAAAAATGTATCCGGGATACCGGCTGCACTTATGAGGTACATGAATTGGAAAAAAGCAGTCATAATTTCCCGGACCGCCTGCGGAATCAGCTGCAGGCAGAGATCGATGCCCTCCAGGATTATGACCGGATATTAATGTCTTTTGGAATCTGCGGAAATGCCGCCTGCGGACTGACCTCTTCCCATGCAGAGCTTGTGATTCCCAAAGTGGATGACTGTGTCTCGCTGCTGATGGGCGGAGTAAAACCGCGGCTGGAGAGCCTGAATGGGAAATTTGGAATATTTCTCACGGCGGGATGGCTTCGCTATGAAGAAAACATCCGAGATGAGATCTGCCGGACAAAGCAGCGGTACAGTGAAAAACGCGCGGCAAAGATTCTGGAGCGGATGTTTGGAGAGATGACATATCTGACGGTTCTGGACACCGGCGCCTATGATCTGGATGAGGTTCTCGAAAAAGCGGAAAAAATCGCGGAAGCCTTGCATCTGGAGCTTCGGATCATAAAAGGGGATCTTTCTCTGCTTTCCGGCCTTCTGAAGGGGTCCTGGGATACGGACAGGTATGCTGTTTTTCCGCCAGGGACTGCCACAACATCTGCCCAGATCATGCCGGACTATTCTTTCCGGCAGCATTGATGGCGGGACCCAGCTGACACTTTGGCAATAATGAGAGCCGCATGATATATAATCTCTTTGCGATTGGCGCGGCCTTCATCTATACTTGCTATATATTATGAAACAAAAATAATGTGCGTAGTTGCGCACGCTCAGAACTAGCCAAAGCAGTATGCTCTTTTACTTCCACGAATTATATGATCAGCTTCATAGTTTCATGAATTTTTCCATATTGTATTAAAAATATGAAAAAAGTAATGATAGGGTATTGACAAAAATACATCATAACGCTATACTAGTGATAGTAAAAAACAAAAAAGCTATCATTCCATGCGGAGGACAATGTATTGGGCGTTACTGTAGAAGATATCGAAAAATACCTGTCTGAGGTAAAGGAAGCGGTTCGAAATAATCGATACAGGATTGATCGAAATCAAAATCGTCAGGCTAACGTTGATTTGTTTCTGGACTATGTAATAGATGAAAACGATGCAAAAGGTATTTTGCTGAGTCTTACGGCGATGGATTTTTCAGAAATATTACATAATGAGCATAAAGGTTTCGAGCAGGAACTACTGTACGTATTTGGCAGGGATGTGAGACTTCTGGAGAGGACAGGCGATACAGAAAAGACGGTTTCCCTTTATATCAAATTTAACAAGCTGGGAAGCTGCTACGTTGTGGTAATTTCATTTCACGAGCAGAGATTTCCACTGAGTTATTGCTTTAAGTGAGTGAGCGTAAAACGGAGGATATCAAATGAAGGAAAGGAAAAAAACAGATTTCTGTACGGAATGCAGAAAAGAAACGGAGTATGTCCTGAAGAAAAAGGAAATTTTCAAAACGATAAAAGGAAAGACATACCCTTTCAGCATTACTGTCGCTGTATGCTCTGAGTGCGGACAGGAGATGAATCTGCCGGGACTGATTGATAAAAATGTGCAGGAGATGGATGAACAATACCGAGCGGCAGAGAATCTTGTGACGGTAGAGGACATTGAAAAACTGATGAAGGTGTATAAGCTTGGGAAAGCTCCGCTTTCTCTTGCGCTGGGATTTGGAGAAATTACCATTTCCAGATATCTGTCCGGCCAGATTCCTTCTAAGGAATATTCACAGGTTATGAGAATGGCGCTGTATTCGACTGCATATATGAAGAAATGCCTGCAGCAGAATAAGGATAAAATTGCAGATGCCGCATATAAAAAATCAATGGAGGCGGTATCACAGCTGGAGAGTATTTTCTGCGTGTCTCAGAAAATGCTCCGAGTGATTTCTTGTCTGTTTGAAAGCCTTGAGGAGGTTACACCCTTGATGCTTCAAAAGCTTTTGTATTTTGTCCAGGGTGTCCATCTGGCCTTGTATGACAGGGAACTGTTTACAGAAGATTGCGAGGCCTGGGTTCACGGCCCGGTTTATGCGGATGTATATACGTTGCTCAGAGACTTTAAATATAATCCAATTGATGACGCCAGATTTGCGATACTTGGCGGGAATGCGGATTCCCTGACAGCGGATGAAAAAAAGGTGGTAGATCTTGTGGCAGGGACATTTGGATTGTACGGAGGAAAAGTGCTGGAAAGGATCACGCACAAAGAAAAACCGTGGAAAGAAGCCAGGAAGGGATATTCAGATACGATTCCTTCTCATGAGCTTATTTCGAAGACCAGCATCCGGGAGTATTATAAGAGGATCAATGAGATATACAGGATTGACTCAGAGGAAGGCCTGACGGAATATATTCGGCAGATGTTGTGAGATGAAAGGAGCCCCCTTATGGCTTTATTTGACGCGATTGATGATAAGTTTTTCAATCCCTTCTGCTGCCGCAACCGGGAAATCTACTTTAATTGTATCAGTCAGCTGATTGAGAAATCAAAGGAGATTCCTGTGCTGTACGAGACAGACGCCAGGGATACGCTGATTCTCTATCTTCGCAATAACATGTTTTCCATAGAGACGGAGAATATTGGCGAGGAGATAAGCAGAGGGCGCTCTGTGCAGGAGAATGCCTCTGCCATTCTGCGCTATTTCCGCGCCTGCGGATGGATTTCTCCGGCGGAAATTGGCCGCAGCGGGGACAATATTGCTTCTGTATCCGCATACTGCCGGAAGCTGATTGACGCAATCCATAAGATTTTTGACACCGATGTGAACGGGGCGATCACGAATCATATTTTTTCCATGTATGAAATTCTGAAGTCTGCTTTTGAGAAGGGAAGTGCACGGGCACAGCGCCCTTATTTGAGCATTCTGGTTCCGCTTGTGGAGAATGAATGTGACCTGAAAAATGATCTGCTGATTTTAAAAGACAGCATTCGTGAAATTATGCGGGCTGTGATGAAGATGGCGGACGCCAACAGCTTCGGGCAGTTTCTGATTAAGGATGAGGTGTTAAACCGCTTTTTCAATGATTATTTTTTCATTAAGAGAAGCGGCCTGATTCCCGGCTATATTGATAATATTGACCGCATGCTGCTGCGTCTGCGCCGCAGTGAGCTCTATGAGCAGATGATTCAGGAATATCAGAAAATGGAAAACCTGGAGGAAATAACGGCGAGAGAGAAGATCGACCGCCAGTTTGCGGAGCTGGACAGCTTTATCAATCTGGAATATGAGCAGGAAATGGGCTATATTGACCGGAGAATCAATACCTACTATAATCTCTATTCCACGCGGATGATGATGGTTTTGAGTAATAATACCAACCTGGAACATGAGCTGAACCGTCTGCTGCTGTATATAAAGGATTTGCGTACGGAGGATCGGGAGAAGGTGCTTGGGGAACTTGCCGGTACACATCGGCTGATGAGTGTGGGATATGTCGGAAGAAAATCTTTTGAACGCCGTCAAAAACCTCGTCCTAACCAGAAAATAGCTGCGCTTCCTCAGGAGGAGCTGTCTGTGGAAGAGCTGCAGCGGATGACGGATGAGCTGCTGACAGAGATGCCGGACCGGTACAGTATGAAAGAGGTACAGAAGCATTTCGATGGCCTGTTGGCAGGCAGAGAGCAGATTTCTGTGGAGGAATGCGGAATACATACCAGGGAGGATGCTACGATGGTAGCAGCGAGTATTTTGTACTCCGGGACCCCGGGATTTCCATATGAAGTGGAACTTGGAGATGATCTGGTGGAAACGGAGGTAGCAAGGATCAGCAGTGTACGGATTAAGAGGAAAAAATCATGAGCGATATCAGTTTACAGATTTCAATAAAAGAAGAAAACAACCATTTGTTTAAAAGATGCATCCGCAAGCTTCTGGAGTCTACGTTTATCTTGCGCGAAAAGGACGGAAAGCTTTATCAGTTTGTCTCCAGAGAGTCGAACCGCCAGGATATTTCTGAGTACCTGCGGATGATCGGTTTTGATATCATCCTGGAGGAGAAAACCGGGGTGTGTATGCTGATTGCCAGCGAGGAGGATGCGGATACTGTTGGATTAAAACGCGCGAATGTGGTAACCTTTACGACCCTGCAGTATCATCTGCTGCTGGTGCTGTGGAAGGTTTACCTGGAAAATCTCGGATACAGTGAGGGCAACTTTGTGACCAAGGGGGACCTGATCGATAAGATTAAATCTTATGAAATCCAGATTCTGCGCCCGGAGCTGAATGCGGCGCTGCGTCTGTTTAAAAAGTACAGCCTGATCAACTATTATGAGGATGACAGCGGGGAGGACATGAAAATTCAGCTCTATCCGTCTCTGCAGTTTGGCTGGGATCTGCCTCAGTTTCAGACGGTGGCGGGAGAATATCTGAAGGATCCGGAAGAAACGAGCGCAGAGGAAGAAAAAAGTGAAGGCGCCAGGAGTTATGAGGAGTCAGGGGATTATGACGGCTTTGAATTTTCAGAGAGTCATAATGCTTCTGAAGATATGGAAGCACCTGCAAGCTTTGGAGATACGGAAGATTACGAGGATCCAGAAGATTCTGACGATTTTGAGGAGGAAGACGAATGATTTTACTAAAGAAGGTTCGTCTGGTGAACTGGTACGGATTTACTAAGGAGACGGCGCCGATCGGGTTCTTTACCTTGATTGCGGGAAAAAATGGAAATGGAAAATCCGTTATGCTCGATGCAATCAAATATGCCGCTTATGGTGATGTCGTTTTTAACAAATCTTCAGAGAGCAAAGGAAGCCGCACCCTTTCTTCCTATACGAGAGGCTTGTTGGATGCGACGGCCGGCACCTGTATGCGTCCAGTGGATCGAGTGCCGACGGTATACAGTCACATCGTGCTGGAATATTTCGATGATGTAGAAGAGAAATCCTTTCTCCTTGGCACCGTCATTGAGACGAATCCTTCCAACAACTGCCAGACATACCGCTATGCGGCGGATCACATGGTGATGGAACGCATGGATCATGTCTATACGGAAAATGGCTCTGTGATACCGTACAGTCCGCTGCTTTTGCAAAAAAAATATAAACTGACCCTGATGAACCGGGAGCAGGCTCTGCCCAAGTTTATGCAGATGACCGGTTTGAAGCTGACCCTTGGACAGCTGCCCACGTATCTCCGGAAAATGCGCGGGATCATGTCCTACGATCCGAACGCCCGCATTGACCAGTTTATCCGGGAGAGCGTCCTGGAGAAGCGGGATGTCGATTTTGGAAAGTTGATTGAGGCAAAGGAGAATATCGAGCGCCTGAACGAGAGCTTTGAAGTGATTCAGTCGGAAATCACCGAGCTGGAGGAAATCCTGCATAAATATGATGATTGGGAAAGCGAGCGGAACCGTCTGCTTTCGGATGACATTCGGATTGTTTACAAAAAGATGCAGGATATCAATCGGGAGATCGCCCGTCAGGAAAGTGACCGGGAAGGAGCGCAAAGAAGAACGGAAGATCTTGCAAAGGAACTGGAAATCCTTTCGGCCAGGAGCAGGAAACTGAGGGATAGGCTGGTTGACGCAAAGGTCAGCTTTAAACAGCTGGACAGCACGCAGATGATAAACGAGGAGGAGAAACGCCTCGAAGCTCTGACGCAGGAAAAACAGGAATGGCTCAGGAAGTGTCAGGCACTGGAGACTTTTCAGAGACGGATCAGTGAATTGCTTTCTTTATTTACCCAGGAACGCCGGCAGACGGAGACTTCGGCCATCTCTGATGCAGTGAGGGATTTCCTGCTGGAGGATGGCAGGGTGGAAGACCTGAATGTTCTCGCTTCCCTGTGCCAGAGGGGGATTTCTTCCTCCCAGAAAGCGGAAGCGGTGCTGCGCCTGAAGGGCAAAATCGACCGTCTGTATGACCGGTTGATCCGGAAAATTGCGGAGACGGAGCAGAAGATTGATGAGATTAATCGCAGACTGGATGTTCAGAACCGCATTGTGGAGGAGAGCAAAAAGCATCGGAACACTTATGAATCAATTCCGGAGTATGTCGCCTTAAGAGATGAGATTAACCGGGAATATGAACGGAGAGGACTCCCTGCAAGAGCGAAATTTGCCTGTGAATACGTAATCAGTCTGAAGGATGAGAGCTGGCGGGATGCTGTGGAGGCTTTTCTGGGGCCGCGCCGGTATACCATTCTGGTGGAGCCGGATTACTATGACATTGCGGACGACGTTCTGAACCGTTCGGAATACCGCTATGCGCATTTATTTAATACGAAGCTGTTGATGAAACGGGAAGTGAAGGTGGAGCCGGATTCAGTGGTGTCGGTATTGGAAATTAAAAATCCGGTGGCGCAGAAGTATTTTGACTTCCAGCTGGGGAGAATGCATGCAGTCAGCCTGAATGAAGTGCGCAACTATGAGAACGCGATCGCCCGGGAAGGACGCGTGGCTGTCGCCATGGACAGCTATTTCCTGCGTTTTAACCGGCTGCGCTCCTACTATCTCGGGGAGAAGATTTTTGAACTGAATCGTATCCGCGCGGAGAAGGAAATTGCCCGTCTTGGGGAGGAGAAGCGGCAGCTGCTCAATGATAAGCAGGGATTGACCACGTCAAAAAGCATTTTGGCACAGAGCCGGGAGTTTTTCGGGGAGTATGATTATGACGCACATGAAAAATATCAGGATACAGCCGCAAAAGCAAGAGAATCAGAGGAACAGCTGCGTGAGCTTAAAAGAGCGCAGGAGACGAACCAGGAATTCCTCGAACTTTCTCATCTGATCGACCGTCTGACCCAGGAGCAGGAGACGGCGCACGATGAATTTCAGAGAAAGAGCCGGGAAAAGAGCGACCAGGAGACGGTGATTTCACGCTGCGAATACAAGATTGAAGAGAAAAAGGCGGAGCTGGAGATACAGGAAAAGCAGTTTAAAGAATATCAGATCGAGCATTATACGGTCGTTCAGAAGGTTGTGGAAGCATATGAAAAATACCTGAGCAATGATAAAAAGGGCACCGGCGGCCTGCTGGCAGAGGATACCAGAAAACGTATTCAAAGGAGCATTGAACAGCAGAAAAGCGATCTGATGCAGAAACAGGCGGATTATAACGCGAAGCATTCCGGAAGTATGCTGCCCTGCGGAACAGAAGGCAGAGAAGAATACGCTGCCAGAAGAGATAAGATCTGGATGGATAATCTACAGGAAATCCGGCAGAAGCTGGAGGAGCAGACAAGACGTTACGAGGATATTTTCAAAAATGAGTTTGTCCTCACCATCCTGAAATCCTGTGAGAGAGCGCGGGACGATCTGAAGCAGATCAACTATGAATTAGGAAAGCTGAACTTTGCCGCCAAATATCAGTTTGACGTGCATTATGTGCATGATGGCTCGGATTACGCGAAAATTATTGAGTACGCCAGGTTCCTGGATGAGCGGGAGCAGCTGGGCGGCGGGACACAGGGGCAGATGACGCTTGGGGCGTTCACTTCTGTGTCGGATGAAGAAGGGGAGCAGCTGGAGCAGGAGCTGGAGCGAATCGTGAATCAAATCATCAAGTCCAACAGCGAAGAAACCATCGCCCGGTTTGCCGATTACCGGAATTATATGACCTACGAGATTCTGATCAGCAACCAGGTGCTGGACCGCGCAAAGCTCTCAAGACAGACCGGCTTTAACTCGGGTGCAGAGGTACAGATCCCCTATCTGCTGATCTTATGCTCGGCATTGCTGATGATTTATAACCAGCGTGTAAATTCCACGAGACTGGTATTTATTGATGAGCCATTTGCCAAGATGGATCCGGGCAATGTGAAGCTGATGCTGGATTTTATGCGTGAACAGCACCTGCAGGTGATTTTCTGTTCTCCGGATAAGACCGAATCCATCGGAAATGAGTGCGAGGTCATCCTTCCGGCTTTGCGCGTCAGCCCGGAACGCATGCGGCTGGGTATCGTGCAGTTCCATGAGGAGAAGGCATTCATGAAAACTGTGTGAGGTATATGATTGCCAGCAGTTTTATAATACACAGGGCGCAGGAGCGAGAAAGAAAGCACTCCGGCTAAAGCTGGACGCGGTCTACGTTTCTGCACCTCGTTTTGGCCTGCGCTAAACGAATATCTACTGGATGTTCCGTATTGCCCATAGGATGATCAGCGACTGAAGCGGTGTATGCTTCAATTGCAGAGAAATCGAGAACTTCGGATAGGGGAAAAAGATGGCAGACTACGCAGAAAAAATGCTCGTAACTCTTGTAGAAAAATACAGGAAAAGCAAAAAGGACAGCGGCAGCAATGTCATTGCCCGGCGGACAAAAATAACGCCGGCACAGCTGTATAAGAATTATAACAAAAATGATGCTGACATGGAGCAGATTGAAGCGGTTCATTCAGCCGCGCGCATGTACAGCCAGAAGGGATTTCTGGTTTTTGAAACGGAAGGCTTCAGCAGTGAGATCCGCGCCATCTATCTGGTGGACGATAAAATTGAAGAGGCAGAAAAGTACCTGGAGGAGCATTACGGCTATATTTCTAAAGCAACAAAGATAAAAGAGACGCAGGAACTGATCGCCCGTTATGAAGGCCGCTCGCCTGCGGCAGACGAGATCTGCGCAGAGCTTCGCCGTACATTAAAACAGAATAAGATTCCGTCAGATTATCAGCAGAAGGAGGACTGGCTGAAAGCTCTGGTTTTTATAGAGAACAATCAGAAGGAATTGTTTCTGCGGGAGGCATCCATGCTGATTTATGGTGATTCTAAACATCTGGAAAATGAGCTGGTATTAGGACCGGTCTGCAAGAAACTCTGGAAACAGTCTGAAAGACCCCGCATGGCAGATGAGATGGAAGATGAAATTCTGGAAGTATATCATATCCGTAGAGAAAAGCAGAAGCTTTGTCTGAAGGGGGATGCCACGATCCAAATTGGAGGAACGAAGCTGGCGCTTGCCGCTTTCGTGGATGGCGTGGAGTTTTATGCGGAGGATCTGTCGCAAATGGGAAAAATCAGGATCCATACATCCAGATTTATGACGGTGGAGAACCGCACCTCATGGCTCAGGATGAGTGATCCGGACACGACTTTTTTCTATCTTGGAGGTTATGCGACCAGACTTCAGCGAGATTTCTTAAAGAAAGTGTATGCAGACAACCCGGAACTTTCCTTTACGCATTTTGGAGACATTGATGCCGGAGGAATGTATATTCATGAACACTTGTGCCGTATAACGGGCATACCGTTCGCTCTGTATCGCATGTCTTCTGAGGAGCTTATGGATGCACGATTCCAATCCTGCCTGCACACGCTGACCGCCGAGGATCGTGTACGGCTGCAGTCGCTGAAAAAACAGGAGCCTTACCGGCAGCTGGCAGCGTACATGCTGGAAAATAACGTAAAGCTGGAGCAGGAAATTATCAGTTATTATGAGTCAAAGTGCCGCCAAATATCCGTGCAAGCTATGTCATAAGGTGTCGGCTATGCCGACGGATTCCTTATGACTCTGGCTACTTGGCTTGTTGCTTCGCGGAAATGAAAGAAGAGTGTGTGCCGCGGCACTCACTCTCCCTTCATGATGCTCAGTGTAATTTCTGACATCTCCTGCGGACTCTCAACGGCGTTTCCTGTAAGCCATCCAATCAGGATGGAGAACAGCCCGCCGGATTCATAACCTATCGCATAGCGTGCCTGTGCGGTTTTCAAAGAATCCGGATGGAGCGCATTGTACAGAAACTCGGTAAATCCAGAAAAGCATTCTACGACCAGACTCATCAGATCCACTTGCGTCAAAACCTTTGTCAGCTTATCATATTTTTGAAAATAGGCAAAAAAGTTGCTGAGAGCCTGATGGATATCTTCTTTTGCCTCTGCGATCATCTGCTGCGAGATTTTTTTGAAATGCTGTACCAGGATATCCTCCTTGGAAGTGTAGGTTCGATAGTAGGTCATGCGGGATACGCCGGATTTTCGCGCGATGTCTGTCACAGTGATATACTTAAATTCCTTTTGCTCCATTAAACCAATCAGTGCTGTGAAAATACAGTCCTTTGTGGCTTCTTTATCCTGTGCCATTACCTTTTTCCCTTTCTTAGTATATTCCGTTAATGGTAACTTCGAACAGAGCTTCCTGTCCGTTTAAGTCATCTACACCATAATCTTCCGGGAATGTTACGGTGACTTCCACCGTATCTCCCGGGTGGTATCCGATGAGCTGCTCCTCGAAGTCATCGATGTAACTGCCCGATCCGATGACGAGATCGGTTCCATTTCCATCTGTGCTTCCGCCGGAAAACTCTACACCGTCGATGGAGCCGACATAATCAATATTTACCGTGTCTCCGTCTGCAACGGTCAGTGAAGTATCGGTCGAATAGGATACGGCCTCTTCGGTTATATTTTCTGTAGAGGCTTCATCGGTATCGTCCGTTGTGCTGCTAAAAGGCTTGAATGCATCGACAAGTATGACAATAATCAGAATTGCGATAAGCGCAGCCGGGATTCCTATAGAAAGGATTTTTTTTCTGTGCTCCCGCTGTTCTTTTTTGCGCCGCTCCTCGGCACGCCGTTCCTGAGCCATTTTTTTGTTTTCTTTTTTCATGACAGCTTTCTCCCTTGGGTTAATATTTGCTTACACTCTACGAAAAAGATGTGCCTTTTTTGCGTACGAATTGCGAAGAAACTGTCAAACTTCGTGTTTCTGTAACCGGAGAGGTACAAGTATATTGCAGCTTACTGCGCCAGAGCTTTCAAGGTCTGCGGTTCGTGCGCCAGGCGATATAAGGAGGGAAAGCAATTTCGCGGCAGTTCTTTAATTTGCCGGAACCGGGTTTACCTGTGCGATCTGGTGCAGAACGCAAACAGAGCTGAACCAAAACATAAAGAACAAGTTTAGAAAGATTAGAAAAATTTAATGAACATATTCACAGAAAGTGTAACAAACCAAATATCAATGGCTTGATTTTCGATTTCTGGAAAGCTATACTGTTTTGCGGGTTATTATTGAAACAGGCTGAAGGCTGTTTTATGGTTTATGCATCTATAAAGAGAATGTGTTATAGAGGATGTCTTTGGCGCTGGAACGGCGATGATGCGCAGAGCCCCCTGAGGTAATGCAAAAAGACCAAAGACAGGATGGAAAAACGGCAGTAAAAGTAATATAAAAAACGGCAGTAAGGCGAAAAGGCTGCAGAGACAGTATTTGCAGGAAAACATATTAAATCAAGTAATTCGGAGGTTACAAAAGTGGGTAAAGTAATAGGAATTGATCTGGGAACGACAAACAGCTGCGTATCAGTGGTAGAAAATGACCAGCCGGTCATTATCCCCAATCCGACCGGCGGACGTACGACGCCGAGTGTGGTAGCTTTTTCGAAAAACGGAGAACGCCTGGTCGGAGATGCGGCCAGGAGACAGGCGGTGACAAATTCTTCGAGGACAATCACTTCTGTAAAACGGCGTATGGGTACAGACTGGGATATCCGGATTGACGGGAAACAGTACAAGCCGCAGACGATCAGCGCCATGATTCTGATGCAGCTGAAAAAAGATGCCGAGGATTTCCTCGGTGAGCCGGTGACGGAGGCGGTGATTACCGTGCCTGCGTATTTTAATGATGTGCAGAGACAGGCGACTAAAGATGCCGGGCGTATCGCGGGGCTGGATGTAAAGCGTATTATCAATGAGCCGACGAGCGCGGCGCTTTCCTATGGCCTGGATCACGGCGAAGCGCAGAAGGTCATGGTATACGATCTGGGAGGCGGCACGTTCGATGTGTCGATTATTGAAATCGGCGAGGGGTTGATTGAGGTGCTTTCCACCTCCGGCGATAATCATCTTGGCGGTGATGATTTTGACGCGCGTGTATCTGACTGGCTGGTTGCGGAGTTTAAGTCGGAACACCATACAGATATTTCCAAAGATGTTGCTGCGATGCAGCGTATCAAAGAGGCCGCGGAGCAGGCTAAAAAGGAGCTTTCCACGTCGGAGAGTACGAATATTGTGCTGCCGTACCTGACACAGGTGAGAGGGGAAGCGGTACATCTGGAGCGCACATTGACACGGACAAAATTTAATGAGCTGACGGCAGATCTGGTGCGGCGTACGGAGGTGCCGGTGCAGACCGCGCTTTCGGACGCTGGCATTACCGCTTCCCAGCTGGGACGTGTGCTGCTGGTGGGCGGCTCGACACGGATTCCGGCAGTCCAGCAAAAGGTATTTCAGCTGACCGGTAAGGAACCGTCCAAGAATATTAACCCAGACGAGTGCGTGGCGCAGGGAGCTGCCATTTTAGGAAGTACGCTGCAGGGCAATTCTCTGATGGCGGCAGATACCGGTATGGATCTGCTTCTGATGGATGTTACGCCCCTGAGCCTGTCTATAGAGACGGTGGGTGGTGTCGCAACCCGTCTGGTGGAGCGCAATTCTGCTATTCCGACCCGTTATTCGCGTGTATTTTCCACCGCCGCGGCATATCAGCGTGATGTGGAAATCAATGTCCTTCAGGGTGAGCGCACCATGGCCCGCGATAACAAGTCGATCGGCAAATTCCGCTTAAAGGGCATCCGGCGCGCGCCGGCGGGAGTGCCGCAGATCGAGGTGACGTTTGATATCGATGCCAATGGTATTTTGAAGGTGTCTGCGAAGGATCTGGATACGCAGAAAGAGCAGTCGATCACGATTACTGCGGACGACCGCATGTCAGACGCTGAAATTCAGCAGGCAATTTTTGAGGCTCAGGCTTATGCCGGCCAGGATGTGCAGAGAAGAGAAGCGATCGAACTGACGAATGAGGCGCAGAGCCTGCTCGCGAAGGCACAGCAGGCTTATAAGGAGCGCAAAAAGGATCTGGATAAAAATGCGTCCAAGCAGATTAAAAATGAAATTAATGCATTGCAGAAGGCGTTGTCCAAATTCCGTCTGGATAAGATGACAGACCAGGATCTAGAGAATGTAAAGACCGCAAAAGAGGCACTGGAGCGGTCGGCAGCACAATATCTGGGGATGTAGAGACTGTTGGCGGCCTGTTCTTGTTCTTGTCGGCGGGGTTCTTCTTGCTGTTTGGCTGATGGAATCCAATACCCGTGCAAATCCTTATGACAACAGCTGCGTGGACTGTTGTTTTGCGGAAACAGGCAAACTTTTGTCTTCCAATGGAGTAAGCCTCCCGGTGGAACGAGGATGGTAAATTAAATGATGGAAATAAAACGCTTTGCGGCAGAGGAAAGAACCCCACTGTCACAAAGCGTTTTTTGCTGGATGTGTACGGCCTGCCAAGGGAAGCTAATGCCTCTCTCATCAGCGGCCTGTAGTGCGAGCGGGCAGGAGCCGACAAGCCGTCTCCTGCTCGATTATGGTGCACAGGGGCGCGAAAGGAATTTTGGCAGCTTTGCTGCCCGCGCCCCGCGCAGGCGGATAGGGGAAGAGTACTCCCCCTATCCGATTAAATAACACCAGTATGTATCTTACGCCATCACTGCCGTGATCAGCGCCATCTTGTAAACCTCGTCCGCATTGCATCCGCGGGACAGGTCGTTGATCGGCGCGTTCAGGCCCTGAAGGATCGGGCCGTAGGCGTCAAAGCCGCCCAGTCTCTGGGCGATCTTGTAGCCGATGTTGCCAGACTGGATCTCCGGGAAAATAAAGGTATTTGCCTGGCCTGCTACCGGGGAACCCGGGAACTTCAGCTGGCCTACTTCCGGGGAAACAGCCGCGTCAAACTGCATTTCGCCGTCTACCTTCATATCCGGGTAGGCTGCTTTCAGTTTCGCGGTCGCGTTTGCTACCTTTGTTACGTCGTCGCCCTTGCCGGAACCCTTTGTGGAGAAGCTCAGCATGGCTACCTTCGGGTCAATGCCGAAATAGGAAGCGGTCTTGGCGGTCTCTACAGCGGTCTCAACCAGAGCATCCTCATCCGGAGCAATCTGGATCGCGCAGTCACCCATCGCGATGCGTTCTTCCACGCCGTCCTTGACACGGATCAGGATGAAGCTGGAGCTGACACTCTTGTTGCCCGGCTTGGTCTTGATCAGCTGCAGTGCCGGACGAACGGTATCCGCGGTTGAATAGGTAGCGCCGCCAAGGAGTGCGTCTGCTACGCCCATTTTTACCAGCATGGTGCCGAAATAGTTGCCCTTTTTCAGGCTCTCGCGGCACTGCTCTTCGGTCATCTTGCCCTTGCGCAGCTCGACCATCTTCGCTACCATTTCTTCCATACCTTCATAGGTCAGCGGATCGAGAATCTGTACGCCGTCGATGCAGAAGCCGCCTTTTTCAGCCGCTGCTTTGACATCATCCACATTGCCGACCAGGACTGGCTGCAGGAAATCTCCGCCCTTTACCAGACGGTCCGTAGCGGAAAGAATCCGTGCGTCTGTGCCTTCTGTAAATACGATTTTCTTCGGGCTTTTCTTCAGTGTCTCAACTAAAGTCTCAAACAAATCCATAGGTTTTGCCTCCATAAGTATCGATCATAAGATCGTTAATTGTAGTAAACGTGGTTCATACGTTTACGGTTATGTCAAATTTACCACTAACTTGTCCGCAATGCAAGCATAAGCGGAGGAAAAATGTTTACAAATATTTGCGGGAGAACTGAGAAAAAGACCTGGACAGGCCCTTGCAGCGGCTGCGAGGGAGGCTCACATCCGCTGAAATAAAAGATGTAGTAACAGTGCGTAACAATGAAAGGGCCACTGTCACGATATACTTGACTTTTTCAGAAGAGGAACGTATGATAACTCCATTGCGGTGAAATGTCTGCTGATGATTTTAATAGTAAACGACGTGGCCGTTTTTAAAAGTTGATTTAAAATATGCGTTATATTATGATTGGGCAGGAAGGTGACCAGAAGAAATTTGCGGCGCTTGCGCCGGGAAATTTCGAGGGTCAACGAGCAACGAAGTTGCGAGCAGGAAAGAATTCAGGAAAGGAAAATACATATGCAAAAAGTAAAATCCAGCCAGTATCTGCAGAAAGCAAAGCCTCTGCTGAAGGAGCTGCTTTGCCAGGCGCAAAAGGAATATTCTTATGTCTCTATCCTGGCTGTGGACGCCCGGGCCTATACTTATCAGGTGACAGCGGCCATGATGAGTATGGGCGAGGATGCTCTGCAGTCGAGCCGCGGTTTTGTGATCAGAGCTTATGATGGGCAGGCCTATGGGGAGTATTCGTTTAATGATATTTCGAAGGAAGGAATCGGTGAAATCCTGCGGCAGCTGCGCCGTGTGGTGGATCTGAAAAAATGTGAAGGGATACCTTCTCAGAGCCAGTATGGGATGCTTGCCGATGAGCCGTGCGTGTTTGCAAAAAGTACGGAATGTGAAGCAGATCCGGCCGAAATGGGGGACGAAGCGATCCTGCGCGCGCTGACGGCGCTGAAGGATCAGTGTATGGCTTATGATGAACGGGTGATAAACAGCGGGGCTGTTTTCCGATATCAGAAGTACAGTAAGCTTTTTTTGTCGCCGCATCGCGATATGGAGCAGAATGTGATGTGGAGCAACGGTGCGCTGCAGATCATGGTGCAGAAGGAGCGCCAGATCAAATACAGCTTTGAAGGCTTTTCGAAGCTGGGCGGTGCGGAGCTTCTGGACGCTATGGGTGAGGCCATCGGGCGCATCGGTAAAAAGGCGGTGGATCTGCTGTCGGCGGAGCCGATGATTCCCGGCGAGTATGACTGCATCTGCACGCCGGAGGTGACTGGCATGATCGCCCACGAGGCGTTCGGTCACGGCGTGGAGATGGACATGTTTGTCAAAGACCGGGCACTTGCGGCTTCCTGCGTGGGAGATTATGTGGCTTCCCCGATGCTGACCATGCATGATGGTGCTTCGCTGCAGGGATGGCCGGAGACTGCCAGCTATTTCTTTGACGATGAGGGAACGCTCTCTACGGATACGATCGTCATTCAGGATGGAATTCTGAAATCTGGCATTTCGGATGCCCAGTCGGCGATGGATCTGGGCACCGCGCCTACCGGCAACGGCCGCAGAGAGAGCTACCGGCGCAAGGCGTATACGCGCATGACAAACACCTGGTTTGAGCCGGGAAAAGATCGGCTGGAGGACATGATTGCTTCTATTTCCTACGGATTTATGCTGGAGGATGCCTCAAGCGGCATGGAAGACCCCAAAAACTGGGGGATTCAGATGATGGTCAATATTGCCCGAGAAATCCGGGACGGTAAGTTTACCGGCAGGATTTTCTCTCCGGTGGTGCTGACGGGCTACGTGCCGGATCTGCTGAAATCGATCACGATGATGTCGGATAAAGCGAGCCTGTGCGGCTCCGGCATGTGTGGAAAGGGCTATAAGGAGTGGGTCAAGGTATCAGACGGCGGCCCTTATATCAAGGCTCGGATCCGGCTGGGGTAGAGGCTGGCGGTAAGAGATCAGTGGATGCTGGTAAGTGATGAGTGCTCAATGAGCGCAGGCGGATAGGAGAGAGAACTCCCCCCTATCCGATTAGGTATCCTGTCCGCCCTGAAGAGTAGCTGAAAAAGAAAACGCCGGCAATTGGCAATTCCAGGAAGATCAGGCACTTAAAAACGATTTTTTGCGTAAAATGGCAAAATTTCGGTTCCGGTTTATCCGGGTTAGGAGAATTTCAATGATAGATAAAATTATAAAAGCGCTGCAGGCGCAGCCGGTTTCGGATTATCTGCTGCGCGATGTCCAAACAGAAACGGTGGAATTATTTTTTATTAAAAAGAATCTGGACATGCGCCGCATGGAAAATGTGCGGGACTGTTCCGTCACAGTTTACCGGGATTTTGAGAAAGAAGGAAGCGTTTGCCGGGGCGAGGCGGGCTTTACGGTTGGACCGTCTTTTTTGGAAGAGGAGATTTTGGAAAAATGCCGAAAAGCATATCTGTCTGCGGGCTTTGTGGCGAATCCGCACTACGAGCTGCCTTCGGGTACAAAGCTTGACTGCGTTACGGTGGAGAGCGACCTGGCCGGGATGTCACAGGAAGAGGCAGCCGGGAAGATGACAGAGGCGCTGTTTACCCCGGATCATTCAGGAGATCCTTTGGGCGGGCAGACTTTTTCCCAGTTGGACAGCTGCTCTGCTGCGTTTTTAAATTCTGCCGAGTTGTTTATTGAGAAAACTACCTGCCGGATCGTGAATTCCAGGGGTGTGGATGTCAGCTATGTGAAATACAATGTCAACGGGGAATTTGTAGCGCAGTGCAAAAAGCCGCAGGATGTAGAAACCTATGAGCATTTTTCCTATGACACACTGGATACGGCGGGACTTTCTGCCCTGGTGGAAAAGACGCTGCGGATGACAGAAGACCGGGCTTTGGCAAGTGCCATGCCTGCCACCGGCGTCTATGATGTGCTGCTTTCGGATGAATATGCGGCAGAGATTTTCCGTTTTTATCTGGAGCGCAGCGCGGGACATAATATATACCAGCATATGTCGGATTATCAGGTGGGCGATTTTGTACAGGGAAAGCCGGAAGAGGTGACCGGGCCGCTGCTGAACCTGGATTATGTACCCACAGTGCCGTACAGCTATGAGGGAATCGCGATGAGTACGCTGCCCTGCATCCGGGACGGTATTTTTACCAACATTCATGGAAGCGCCCGCTTTTGCCAGTATCTGGGTGTAAAGGAGACCGGTGTGTATTCGAAGCTTTCCTGCCCTCCCGGTGAAGCGGATTTTGAAGAAATGAAAAAACGGCCGGGACTCTATGTGGTAAACTTTTCAGATTTTCAGATGAATTCCACGAGCGGCAGTTTCGGCGGAGAGATCCGGCTGGCTTACCTAAACGATGGGAAAACGATTACCCCAGTGACTGGCGGGTCTGTCAACGGAAGTATCTTTGAGGCGCAGAAGGATTTTGTTTTTTCAAAGGAAATGCAGGAGCTTCCGGCTTTTCACGGACCTAAGGCCGTCCTTCTGAAGCAGGTCGCGGTTGCGGGAGCTGAAGGCTGCCTGGTATAAATGGACTAAAGTGATCGCGTCCGCCAGTGTTGATGGATACAGGCGTTTCCCTGCTGCGGATGTGTGAAAGCTGCTGGTTTCTGTCGGAGACAAAGAGGACTTTGTATGATTTTTGGAAAATATATCAACCGGTATTACCTGAAAAACGGGCCGCTGCTGCTGTTAGGCGTGGCAGCCCTGGTTTTAGTGGATTATTTCCAGCTGCTGGTGCCGGAAATGTACCGCATTGTGGTAAATGGAGTGAATACAGGGCAGGTAGAAATAGATGGCATTCTGGTGGATTTTACGCTGGATGTGCTGCTTGATGAGGTCTGTCTGCCGATGATTTTCACCATTCTGGCGCTGGTGGTCGGGCGATTCCTCTGGCGTGTCTGCTTTTTCGGGGCGGCTGTCCGCGTGGAGACAGATCTGCGCTGCCGGATGTTTGCGCACAGCAAGGACCTGCCGCAGGAATATTACCAGGAAAACAAGGTGGGCTCTCTGATGAGCCTGTATACGAATGACCTGGACACGATCCAGGAATGCTTCGGCGATGGGATGCTGATGTTTTTTGACGCGCTGGTGCTGGGGAGCATGGCGCTGGTCAAGATGCTGCGGATGGATCTTTTCCTCACTGCGCTCGCCATGATTCCGCTGGTGCTTCTTGGCGTGATTGGACTGACGATGGGCCGCATGATGGTGAAACGCTGGGAAGTACGGCAGGAGGCATTTTCGGATTTGTCTGATTTTGCGCAGGAAAATTTTTCGGGAATCGCTGTAGTGAAAGCGTTCGTAAAAGAATATGTGCAGCTGCAGGCGTTTGCGAGGCTGAACCGGGAAAACGAGGACGCGAATGTTTCCTACACGCGGGTCTCTACCCTGCTGACGATCCTGGTAACGCTTTTTGTGGAATCCGTGATCTGTGTGATTCTTGGCTACGGCGGATATCTTGTCTACCATTCCAGGTTTGATGCCGGCATGCTGGTAGAGTATATCGGCTATTTTACCTCAATCGTCTGGCCGATCATGGCGGTTGCCATGCTGATCGAAAAGACCTCCCGCGGGAAGGCTTCGGTAAACCGGGTAAGCGAGCTTCTGGACACGGAAATCGGGGTAAAAGACCGGGAAGGAGTTTCGGATCCAGGTGAAATAAAGGGCAAAATTGAATTCCGCCATCTTTCGTTTCGTTATCCGGGCGGGGAGTCGGAGGTACTCAAGGATCTTTCCTTTACCATTCATGCGGGAGAGAGCGTCGGCATTGTCGGGCGCACAGGTGCGGGAAAAACGACCCTCGTGGATCTGATCCTCCGCATCTGGAATGTGGCGGACGGCACTCTTTTTGTGGATGACAGGGATGTCAATACGATTCCGATTCGTTCGGTGCGGGCCGCGTGTGCCTATGTGCCGCAGGACAATTTCCTGTTTTCAGACACGATCGCGAGAAATATTGCTTTTTCAGAAGAAGGGGAGGAGGAATTTTCCCTGGATTTGTCTGCACGACAGGAGAATGATCTGTCTGGGAGCCAGTCAGCACGAAAAGAGAAAGACCGGTTCGGGAGCCGGTCAGCACGACAGGAGAAAGATCTGCTCGGGAGCCAGTCAGCACGACAGGAGAAAGACCTGTCCGGGAGTCAGTCAGCACGAAAAGAGAATAACCTGCCCGGAAACCGGTCCGCGCGAAAAGCGGACGATCTTGCTTCCAGAATCCGCACCGCAGCCGTCTGCGCGGATGTGGATGGGGATATTTCTGCATTTACGGAAGGGTATGAGACGATCCTGGGAGAGCGCGGCGTGACTGTTTCCGGCGGACAGAAGCAGCGCATTTCCATTGCGCGGGCGTTGATGAAGGATGCGCCGATCCTGATCCTGGATGATTCTGTGTCTGCGGTGGATACGGGTACGGAGCGTGTGATCCTCGATCACTTAAAGGAGCGTACCGGAAAGACCACGATCCTGATCGCGCACCGTATTTCTACCGTGGAAGAGATGGACAAGATTATTTTCCTGGAAGACGGAGAAGTGAAGGCGGTCGGCTCGCACAAGGAACTCTGTGAGACGTGCGCTGCTTACCGGAGGATGGTACAGCTGCAGCAGCTGGAGGAGGAAGAACGACGCAGAGGAGGTGCCGCTCATGCATGAATATTATCCCATCCTGCTGGTGGGGGCGATTATCGGCGTGATCAGCGCTATCCTGATCGCGGCGTACGCATTGGTAAAAGAGAGCAGGGAGACGACTGATTTTGCGCGCGGCATGAAGGACGGCGAAATCCTGAGCCGTCTGATGGTCTATGCAAAGCCTTACTGGAAGCAGTTTCTGCTGGTGCTGCTTCTGGTGCTGCTCTCGGTCGCGTATAATATCCTCTCACCGCTGATTGTGGGCGAGATTGAGAATCTGGTAGCCGGAGACTTTACGCTGCGGCCGCTGTTTTCCTATGTAGCCGTGTACGCCCTGATTCTGCTCATCTCCATGGTCTGCACTTACTTTCAGGCGATCATTTTGCAGAGGGTCGGACAGAAAATCATTTCCGCGATGCGGGAGGATCTGTTTACGCATATTGACTCCCTTTCTCATGCGCAGATGACGGAAATCCCGGTTGGAAAGCTGGTGACGCGTGTGACGAATGACACCAACGCGATTTCCATGATGTTTACCAACCTGCTGGTGAATCTGGTCAAAAATATCTTTGTGATCCTGGGTGTTCTTACCGCCATGCTGTTTTTGAATTACGAGCTGACGCTGATGGTGCTCTGCTTTGTACCGTTTATTGTTTTATTTACTGTTATTTTCCGCAAATTTACGCGCCGGGCGCAGCGGAAGGTCAAGGACGCAACCACCGACATCAACACCTGGCTTTCAGAAAATCTTTCCGGCATCAAGATTACGCAGGTGTTTGGCCGGGAGGAGGCAAAGGAGCGGGAATTCGCCAAGAAGAGCCGCGCGCTCGGCCGCGCGAAGGGAGAGCAGGTCGTTGTGTTCGGGATTTTCCGGCCGATGATTTACATGCTCTACATCAGCTCCATACTTTGCCTGCTGTACCTGGGAGGAAAAGGCTATATCCAGGACACCGTTTTTCTGGGGCAGGTGATCGAGAGTGGGACGATCGTTTCCTTCTATATGTATATTGAGCGCTTTTTTGAGCCGATTCAGACATTGGCGGAACAGTTCAACTGGTTCCAGTCGGCATTCGCGTCCGCGGAAAAGGTGTTTTCTATTCTGGATCTGGAGCCGGAAATGGTGGACGCTGAGGATGCGCGGGATCTGCCGGAGATTCGCGGAGAAATTGAGTTTCAGGATGTCTGGTTTGCCTACATTCCGGGGGAATGGGTGCTCAAGGGAGTTTCTTTCCATATTCAGGCCGGGGAGACGGCGGCCTTTGTCGGAGCGACCGGCTCGGGCAAGACGACGATCCTCTCGCTTCTGACCCGCAATTATGAGTTCCAAAAAGGGAAAATCCTGATCGACGGCATTGATATCCGCAAGATAAAGACCGCTTCCCTTCGCCGGCAGTTCGGACAGATGCTTCAGGACGTGTTCCTGTTTTCCGGAACCATCCGGCAGAATCTGACGCTGTGGGAAGAGGTATCGGATGAGAAAATCATGGAGGCCTGCCGCTATGTGAACGCGGACGGCTTCATCGGCAGGCTTGAACACGGCCTGGATGAGGAAGTGCGGGAGCGCGGCAGCAATTTTTCCGCAGGACAGCGGCAGCTCCTTTCGTTTGCGCGCACCATTCTCCATCATCCGTCGGTGATGATTCTCGATGAGGCGACCGCGAATATCGACACGGAGACGGAGATCCTGATCCAGGATTCCCTGGAACGGATGCGCGGCATTGGCACCATGCTGATTGTGGCGCATCGCCTCTCGACCGTCCGGCATGCCGGACAGATCTTCGTTCTCTCCCATGGGGAGATCGTGGAGCATGGAACGCATGAGGAACTGATGGAGACGCGGGGACGGTATTATGAGCTTTACAGTATGCAGACTTTGTAATAGACGGAAAAAATCTGGCTGGTAAACGCGATCCTGGGGAGACGGTAAACTATTGGCCGGAGCAGACAAACAACGATATGAAAAAGAGGATGTCTTTTCAGGCATCCTTTTTCTATGCGCAGGGACCCTTATCCGGAGAAGTGCCAAGCGCGGCCTGGTACTTTGCTGTGTTTTTGGATTCCCGGAATGCTTTCGGCGTCGTGCCGGTGATCCGCTTAAACAGACGGCTGAAATAGTAGATATCCGCAATCCCGCACTGCTGCGCGATCGTCTTGATCGGAAGGTCTGTCCCCAGAAGCAGTGCCTGTGCGTGCCGGATGCGGCTGCGGTTGACATACTCGGTGAGCGGTACGCCGACCTCTTTTTTGAACAGGGTGGAGAGGTAGCTGGCGTTGACAGAGAGCAGGTCAGAAAAATTTTTCAGACTCAGGTCTGCACTCAGATCGGTCGAGATGTAAGTAAGGACTTTCTGTGTCAGGGAAGAATAATTGCCCAGTGTATACCTGCGGACAAGCCGGCAGTAGTTCTGGACGCACTCCCGTTGGAAGGCAGCGCACTGCTCGATGCTGGAGAGTGTCTCGATGGTTTTGACATTCTGATTGGAGAGCGAGTCAATGTGGATTGGATGCACGCCGGCGATCTCTGCAGCCTTGCGGAGCAGGGTATTCAGCGTGATGCAGTAGTCCATCTGATCCCGCAGATGGCTGGTTAAACGTTCCGGTATGATATGAGACGCCTGCCGGGTGAGAAGATCAAGCGCTTTTTTTTCATTTCCCTTCTGTACAGCACTGATCAGCTCCCCTTCAGCCTGATAGCGGCTCTCAATCATCTGAATGCTTAAAAATGGGGTCTCCTCAACGCGAAAATAATTCTGATAAAAATCGGACCATTGGCTGAGCTCCTGAAAGGTTGTCTCCACGATTTCATATCCGTCCTCGCCGAACAGGCGCCTGGCAAGCAGGGTAAAGAGATTGGTGAGAAAAAGCGGAGTCGCTACATAGGAGACATTCAGATAATAATCCCGGAACAGGCCGCTTAGCTTTTCAGGGATGTCCAGCTCCTTTAGAAGCCGCTTCAGGCGATCCCCCTGTATCTGCTCATAGACGACTGGACCGCAGGAAAAGATTTCGTCTGAGTCCGGAAGACGCAGAAATATGTAAGAGCAAAGATAGTCATCTCTTATAAAATAAAGCTTCTCCGGTTTGAGCTCTTCCAAAAACTGGTTGACCGTGTTTTCAAGATCGCTGATGTGAAGAATATCCTGACGCAGTCCCTGGTCAAATCGTGCCGCATCCGGACAGGGGAGCGTCATACGGCAGACAGGCAGATGGTTGCCCGAGAGCAGATCTTCAGCAAATTTCAGAATAATTTCCGTATCTTTCATATGTAAATATCCTTTGAAAAAGATGAGTGGACAGCGGTTAAAGCCAGAAAGATCGTGGCAAACTTTCTTTGACAAGTATTCTATCACGGGAAGGATTTCTTTGAAAGTCTTTTTTATGCGCAGGGACTCACATGGAAGTCCTCTGGAGCGCTGCCTAAACACGAGCATTTTTAAATGGCGCCGAGCTCCGGCGCGGGATGGTCCCATCTGGTGCCGGAGGCGCCGCCGTGCGGCGGGCAGGGGACAACTCTCCCTGCTCGCTTAGAGAGAGGACGAATGCCGTCTTATGAAAAAAGTACAAAAAATGCAAGAAATTCAACATAGTTAAAAAATCCATTCGGATGTAAGATGGTTTTAACGATTTCGACGAAAAAGGAAGGCGTGAAAGCATAAAACATCGTTGGTTTTCACAGCTTCGATGAATTCCGGAAAAAGAGAAGTCGTGATTTTGACAGGACATGTCGAATTTTCAGTGCCAAGTCGTTTGTATCCACGTGTGACAGGAGAACCGAAAGGTTACAGATCCGATTTATCTGACCTTTTGGGAATCCAATATCTGTACAGACATGAAAAGGAGAAACTGTAATGAGGAATATTATTAATTTTAACTGTAACTGGCGGTTTATTCAGGAAAATGTCGGGCTGCCGGAAAGACTCCCAGAGGACTGGCAGACAGTCTGCCTGCCGCATACCTGGAATGCCATCGACGGCATGGACGGAAACGGCGCGTATGACCGCGGAACGTACTGGTATGCGAAGGAATTCGCGACGCCAAAACAACAGTCCCGCACCGCGCGAAGCGCATCGGAATGTGCGGGACGACCTGCCGCCGAACAAAGTGAGGGGGCGATTCCTTTCAAGGGCGGACGTGTATATGTGGAAATTCTGGCTGCGGGCCAGCAGGCGACCGTCTACGTGAACGGCACGGAGGTCACTTATCATGAGGGCGGCTATTCGACCTTCCGCGCGGACATCACGGACCTGTGCAAGGCAGAAGGGGAGAATCTTCTCGTGATCGCCTGCAGTAATGAGTACAAAGACAGCGTTTATCCACAGTCGGCTGATTTTACCTTTTATGGAGGCCTTTACCGCGGCGTGAACCTGATCTCGGTGCCGGAGACTCATTTTGACCTGGATTACTATGGAGGCCCGGGCCTTATGGCAACCCCGAAGCCGTGCGAAATCTGCGGCTGCGGAGGAGCCACTTTTGAAATCGAATCCTGGGTGACAAACCCGGATGAGAATTTTACCGTTTTATATTCGATTAAGGATGCGGACGGCCGCGAGGTAGCTTCGGCGGCGAGACCGGCGGACGACACAAAGGTGACGATTTATGTGCCGGATGTTATAAGATGGGATCTGGACAATCCATACCTGTATACAGTAACCGCGACCCTGCAGCGCAGAAACGAGGCGTATGATGAGGTGTCCGCCCGTGTCGGCGTCCGGAGCTTTTCAGTCGATCCGGACAAGGGCTTTATCATTAACGGCGCGGAGACTCCGCTGCGCGGTGTGAGCCGTCATCAGGATATGCTTTATAAGGGCAACGCACTTTCCAAAGAAGATCATTACCATGACGCGGAGCTGATCAAGGAGCTCGGCGCGAATACCATCCGTCTGGCACATTATCAGCATAACCAGTATTTCTACGACGCCTGCGACGAGCTCGGATTCGCAGTGTGGGCGGAGATTCCGTTCATTAGCGTGTTTAACGCGGATCCGGCGGCGCATCAGAACTGCATCAGCCAGATGAAGGAGCTGATCATCCAGAATTACAACCATCCATCGATCATGTTCTGGGGCGTGTCAAATGAAATTCTCATCGGCGGCATTTCTGAGCAGCTGGTAGAGAATCACAAGGAGCTGAATGCTCTTTGCCATCAGCTGGATCCGACCCGCCTGACGACGATCGCGCATGTGACGATGACTCCGGTCGAGAGCCCGATCCACAACATCACCGATATCGAGAGCTACAACCATTACTTTGGCTGGTACGGCGGCAAGATGGAGGACAACG
>JAJBVE010000138.1 GCA_020859995.1 Clostridiales bacterium | reverse complement strand
CTTTGGAAAAAATCGGGAATTCGTGCAGGCTTCAGCTTTTTATTCTTTGCCGCTGGCATCGGGGTCTTTGACTTGACAAAAACTCCGCTCAGGTACTATAATGGCGAAAGTTAAACACATTCAAACACACTGATGGAGACAGTGTACAGAAGTCTGGGAAACGGAATCGTCACCGCGCGATTGCAGCAGAAACGGTGACACGGCAATGCGATCGCACCAGAAGCGGACACACGGCAATGCGGTCGCAGCGGCAGAAGCGGATATGCGGCAGCGCAGTCACACAATCCATGTGAACGTCGCGATTCCCCAGAGAGAGGGCTCACCGGCTGAAAGGTCTTCCGAACAGATCTGTGCAAATTCACTCCGGAGTGGTTCGTGCGAAAGGATCCTCTGACCGGAAGATTAACGATTGCGGGGCGCGATATCTGAGACAGACAATTGCAGTATGCGATACCTGAGACAGATGATTGCGGTACGCGATATCTGATCTGACCCGTCAGACGTCCAAATAGCGCGGAACGGCTCGCCCCGTTACAGGCAGGTTAAGTGTCGCCGCATAATGCGGCGGAAGTCTGGGTGGTACCGCGGAGATAAGCAGCTTCGTCCCTTTTGTGGACGAGGCTTTTTTTGCACAGTGGCGCAGGGCATATCCCATGCGAAGTGTGGGATGCCGCCCGGCGAGGGACATAACCCGGCCAGGAAGTTTTTCAGCGTTCGCTGTGCGGATTCTTTCATTATTATATACGAGGTGTTTTTATGGAAATCAAAATCAAAGCGCTCAGAGAGCAGATGGAGAGCGGATTGAATGCGATCAGCTCGAAGAAAGACCTGGATGAGTTCTGGCAGGCTTTTCTGGGGAAAAAGGGAGCTGTCACGGCTCTGATGAAAGACCTGGGGCAGGTGCCGAAGGAGGATCGTCCCGCGACCGGCCGGGTGATCAATGAATTTAAGAGCTATGTGGAAACGCGTTATCAGGAAGCGCGTGAACGAATCGAGGAGCTGGAGCTTTCCGCGAGGGATAAGACCGAGCAGGTCGATATCACGCTCCCGGCATCGAAAAACAAGGTCGGGTCGCTGCATCCGATCACGATTACGAAAAATGAAATGATCAATGTTTTCTCCGGGATGGGGTTTGAGATCTTCGAAGGCCCGGAGATTGAGGATGACGACCACAATTTCACCCGTCTGAATGTGGCGAAGAATCATCCGGCCAGGGATATGCAGGATACATTTTATGTAGCGGAGGATATTTTACTGCGCACCCACACCAGTCCGGGGCAGATCCGTGTGATGGACGCGAAAAAGCCGCCGATCAAAGTGCTGGTGCCGGGGCGGGTGTTCCGCTCAGACTCGGACGCGACGCATTCTCCGATGTTCCATCAGATGGAAGGACTTGTCGTAGATAAGACCATCACGCTCTGCGATCTGCAGGGGATGCTGGACGCGTTTGTAAAGGAAATCTTCGGCAGTGACACGCGCACACGACTGCGCCCGAGCTATTTCCCATTCACGGAGCCGAGCGTGGAGGTCGATGTCAGCTGCTTTGAATGCGGCGGCTGCGGCTGCTCGCTCTGCAAAGGGACCGGCTGGATTGAAGTTCTGGGCGGCGGTATCGTGCATCCGCGGGTGCTGGAAAACTGCGGCATTGATTCGAAGGAATATTCAGGTCTGGCGTTCGGCATCGGCATTGAGCGTATCGCGATGCTGAAATACGGTATCAATAATATCAGTCTGCTCTATGAGAATGACCTGCGGTTTTTGAAGCAGTTCCGCGACTGACATTAAGCGGAAATATATATGCAATCTATAGGATTGTAATTTGGTAATATAATTGCAAGCGGCAATCCCGGACATCCATATGGACAGGTGCCATTTGCGGAAAGGTAGATGAATATGAAAGTACCATTTAGTTGGCTGAAAGAATATGTAGACATCGATGTATCGGCCGAGGAGCTGGAGCGCAAATTGTTCAGCTGCGGCTTTGAGGTAGAAGAACTGATCGAGATTGGAAAGGATATTTCTGGCGTAGTCGTCGGCCAGGTCGTGGAGTGCGAGCCGATCCCGGAGACGCACCTGTCTCTGTGCAAGGTGGACGACGGCTCAGGCGAGCTGCTGCAGATCTGCTGCGGCGCGGACAATGTACACGCGGGCGGAAAGTTCCCGGTCGCGCGGGTCGGAGCAACGGTAATCGAAACGGCGAAGGATCACAAGACCGTGATCGGCGTGGCGAAGATTAAAAAGGGAAAAATGCGCGGATATGAGAGCTGCGGTATGCTCTGCAGCGGGACAGAACTGGGGCTCAATGACGACCTCTATCCGGGTGCGGATTATAACGGACTGCTAGTGCTGCCGGACGACGCGCCGGTCGGTGCGGACATCAAGCCGTTGGTCGGCCTGGATGAGTTTATTTTTGACATTTCCATCACGGCAAACCGCCCGGACTGCCAGTCCATTCTCGGTATTGCCCGTGAGGTGGCGGCAGTGCTGGATAAGCCCTTAAAAATGCCGGCCACAGACTATACGACCAGCGATTATATTTATGAAGGACTGGATATCACAGTGGAAGCGCCGGATCTCTGCCCGCGCTATCTCGGACACGGGGTCCGCAACATCACTCCCGGGGAGTCGCCGCAGTGGATGAAACGCGATCTGGCGCTGTGCGGGCTGCGTAGCATCAGCAATGTGGTTGATATTACCAACTTTGTCATGCTGGAAATCGGCCAGCCCATGCACGCGTTTGACATGTCCACGCTGGAGAGCACGAAGATCGTAGTACGCCGCGCCCGCGACGGAGAGAGCATTGAGACGCTGGACGGCAAGGAGTTTGCGCTGAATCCGAACAATCTGGTGATCTGCGACGGCAGCAAGCCGGTCGCGCTGGCCGGTATCATGGGCGGCATGAACAGTGAGATCACGGAGCACACTACGCAGCTGCTGTTTGAGTCAGCGAAATTTATGCGCGACAATGTGCGCAAGACCTCCCGCGCTCTGGGACAGAGCACGGACGCCTCCAGCCATTATGAAAAGGGCATTTCCGAATATACCTGCGAGCTTGGCATGGCGCGCGCGCTGCATCTGATCCAGGAGCTTGACTGCGGAGAAGTCACCGCCAGCGCCTTTGACGTCAGCGCCGGAGCGCCCCGCGAAGGAATGCATTTTACCGCGACCATCAGCGGCATCAATAAAATTCTGGGCATAGAAGTGCCGGCTGAAGACATCCTCGACATCCTCGGCCGCCTGAATTTCCAGGTGACCCGCGAAGGCGATGTGCTGGACGTCATCGCGCCGCGTTATCGTGAGGATATTGAGGTCGGCGAGCCGGATCTGGCTGAGGAAGTCATCCGTGAATACGGCTATGACCACATCGTTCCGACCTTCCTTTCGGCAGCGGCAGTCACCAACGGAGGCCAGAACGCGGATCAGCGCCGCCGCGCGAAGCTGAAACGCGCCATGTGTTCTCAGGGCTGCCAGGAGGTCTCCACGCTGGCATTTTACGCAGATGCGGACCTGGACGCACTGCACATTGCGGCGGACGCGCCGGAGCGCAACGTGATCCGTCTGCTGAATCCGATTTCCACCAACCTGACAATCATGCGCCCGCTGCTCGCGCCTTCCATGCTGAACACCATCGTTTCCAACATCAAGCGCGGCAACAGCGACGGCCGGATTTTCGAACTCTCCAACATCTACGTACCGAAGCAGCAGCCCGTCACGGAGCTGCCGGATGAAATCCCGCACCTGGGATTCGCGGCTTTCGGTGCGAAGGAAACTTTCTTTACCGTAAAAGGCATCGTGGAAGGACTCGCCGAATCCTTCGGCCTGGAATTCACCTATGAACGCGCGCAGGATGTCACCTGGCTGCACCCGGGTATTTCCGCCTATATTCTCTGCGAAGGCGAGCGTGTAGGCATGTTCGGCAAGCTGGCCAACCGCGTGACCAACGAGCTGGATCTGCCGAAAGACAGCAAAGCCAATTATAAGATTTTCCTCGGAGAAATCGACTGGGCGGCGCTGGATGCCCATATTTCGGACACCGTCCGCTACCAGCCGGTCTCTGAATACCCGGCTGTAACCCGCGACCTCGCTGTAGTCGCTGAAGAATCCATGGAATGCGGCGTGCTTGTTGACACAATCAAAAAAGCCTGCAAGTATATTGAGAGCGTCGAACTCTTCGATGTCTACCGCAGCGAACAGATCGGCGCGGGCAAAAAAAGCATGGCGTTCGAAATTACCTTTGTGTCGCATGAAAGTGCCCTCACCCCGAAGAATATCGAGAGCTTCATGAAAAAGATTCAGGGGAACTTAAAGCACAAGCTGAATGTGGATATGCGCTGAGCGCAGATCGTCTTTCGGATAGAGGAAATCTTCTCACCCTGTCCGCCTGCCTGCGCCGGCCGGGGCCGGATGCGGCTTCTCAGCCGCAAAACTCCTTACGCGGCCGTGCGCATCAATCGGATAGGGGGAGTTCTCTCCCCCCCTATCCGCCCGCGTGGGGCGCGGGCAGCAAAGCTGCCAAAATTCTTCTCGCGCCCCTGCGCATCACATAAACGGGTCTGGCAGCAAATGCCAGGCCCGCCTTGTTTCCTGGAAAATCCTGGTACAGACTTCAAAACTTTTTCTTAAATTTTGCAAATAAGCGCTTCACTTGTGGACAATAAGGGCTCGAAAATGTTATAATCATGCCCGGCGGCAGCGATATCTGTAACCTGCCGGCACATGCAGCGAGGCAGCAATATCTGCCGCCTGCAGTCAATCATTCTAAGGATACCAATGATCTGGCATCCTGCTCACACAAAAGGAAAGGATTTCTGGAGATGAAGAGAAAACTGTTTTTTGGAATTTTAGTTTTAGGCGCGGCCTCTATGCTTTGCGGCTTTGACAGTGCCCAGACAGCCGAAAGCGTTATGGAAAAAATGCAGGAAAACACGGCTTCCATGGAGAACATGACATCCGAATTTGACATGAATTTTGATGTCTCTGTAGCGATCGGCGATGGATCGACTACCACTACCATCCAGGCGCTGGCGACGGCGGATCTGGATATCGCCGCCACGCTGGATCCGCTTGCCACATCGGTGACCGGCACCTTCGGCGTATCGGCTCTTGGCACGGCGGAAAACATTGCGATGCAGGTTTATATGGTGACCGAGGGCGATGACTTAAGCGCCTATATTTATACGGAAGATTCTTCTTATCAGGAGGCTGGCGAAGGTGACTGGCAGTACGGCACTGCGGAGGACCTCGGCGTCGACCTCGACCTGGACTCTCTGCTTGAGATGTCTTCCTCTTATGATTATGATGATATGACCGAATGGGGACTTACCTTTGAGCTTTCTCCGGAAGCCGCCGATTACAATGGCACAGAGTGCTACCTTCTCTCTATGGTCATCGACTCCTCAAATTTCACCACCATCCTTGACAAAGCGGAGGAACTCACAGGCGAAGATCTGGCAGAAGATGCCGGTGTGGACGATGAGACAATGGAGATGGTCCTCGAACTGCTGGACGGTCTGAAGATCAAGGTTGAATATTACGTAGATACTGCGACGTACCTGCCGGTCGGCATGCACATCGATCTGAACGACACGGATATGACCTCCATTAACGCATTCGTATCCGAGCTGATCGGCGCTTACTTTGACAGTGAAGATTCCGACAGCACCACAACAATCGAAATCATCCTCAATGACGCATCCATGGATTACTCCCTCTCCTACGACGATGCCGTTGAAATCACTGTTCCGCAGGAAGCCCTCGACGCGGTTGCGTCCGGCGAGGCGGAAAATCTTGGCGACCTCGATGAGTATGATTACGATGAGGATTATGACGACGATTACGATTACGACTATGATGATGCCGACGAAGATCCAGGTGCCGATACGGCAAGCGCCTGATGTGACTTATCGGAAGAAAACGCGCCTCTGTCCATCAATCGGATAGGGCTTTCCCTATCCGTCTGCGCGAGGCGCGTGCGGCGTATGCCACAATATTCCTTACGCGCCTCTGTCCATTAATCGGATAGGGGGTTCCCCTATCCGTCTGCGCGAGGCGCGTGCGGCGACAGCCGCAAAATTCCTTACGCGCCTCTGTGCATAGAAAGAGCGGGACATGGCCGCGATGCCATTCCCGCTCTTTTTCGTTTACATAAGGCTTCCGCGCTTCTGCCTTAGACTGCCTGCTGCCTGACGCAATCCGCGTATGATCAGCCATAAATTGCTTTCATAACCACCGGATAGGATTCATTTACAATCTGGGTCATACGAATCATCAGCTCGAGACACTCTTCGCCGCAGGTCTCCACATCGATGATCGCGTCATCCTCAGCTGTCATATCGCCGTCATCATCCACATAAAATTTCACCCATTTATATTTCTTGTTCAGCTCGTTGCATACGATCAGTGCATGTCCGAGACGATCCTTCGGAACCTTCGCAAAGTTAAAGCAGCGAAGGGCTGCGTATTTGCAATCCTCCGGAAAGGCTACCAGGACATCAATATTGGTACTTGAAAGATTCCAGCCGCATTTTACTACGGTCTGGTTGTCGTCGGTCTCAAAGATTTCCTTCACCTTGATCGTCTTCTTCTCTAATGTGTCGATGTAAGCTTGTGCCGCTCTGTTCATAACTGTTCCTCCTGTATGTTTTTTAGAAAGCTCTGATCGATGCTTCGCCCGCATGTGGATCCGATCAAATCCTTATATTGTTGATTCTACGTTATTAAAACTGTAATGTCAAACGCTTTTTCGTTTTGACAGGTATCAATGGTCTTCTGTTATGTTTTATTCTTCATCCTCCATCAACTTTTTCAGCGTCTGGCCGATGTTAATGATCTTGTCCTCTGCAGAGATAGTTTTGATACTCAGCTGATCTCCGCGGCTTCTCTGCATGGCGTTCAATTCGTTCATGACGGTATTGGAATGCTGATAGGTGTTTCCCAGCAGTACCATGGTGGTCCCAATACCGAACTGGTTGGAGATGCTGTGAAGCTTATGGTAATAATCGAGTTTTAGTTCTCCCACCGCTTTGCACTCCACAATGATGCTGCGGAAGCCTTTGGTCATTACCAGATCCAGTTCATTCTTTACGCCGTCTTTTTCCCAGCTGAATTCATATCCGCATGCCACATCGTCGAAATAGCCGGTTTTCAGCACATCATAGTAGGCATACACTTCAAGGATCTCACCGGCGGTTGTCAGGAGTTTTTTCATCCGCGGGGAAGAATATGTAAAGCTTACCAGATCAGGGTTACTCTCACTCTTATCCAGCTGACTGATAAAATGCGCTTTTTGAAGATGATCTAATATTGTATAAGAATATTTTCCCTTCCCTTTTCCCTCCGGATCCAGGTTTAGATTCCTGACAGTCAGTGCATTCAATTTTACATCCACATAGTCTCCGTCGTGGGACATACGCTTCTGCATCTCTATGCCATAACTGGAAAGCAGGTTCTGCGGATTCTGGAAAATGGCATCTAACTGCTCCCTGTAAGAAGCGTTTGCTTTCAGATCCAGCCGGCAGGTATCACTTGTATGGCTGACCAGATGAGAGCCTTTTTCAACAATCTGATACTCTGTCAGCTCCCGCAAAAGTGTTCTCACTGTGGAAAACGTGTAATCCGGCAGGAAATAAGTCAGATTCACCCACCTTTCAGCCGGACGGATCCCGATCTGAACCAGCGGTTTCTGAGCCTCTTCGTATTTTTTCAGGATATTACACAGCCGGTTCCAGTTTCCAACACCGTTCTCGAACGGTCTGTAGTTCGTATACTTTCCTGTATAAATTCTCCAGAGTTCTTCATAATCATCGGAAAATTCCGGCATCGCGTAGCGGTTATCCACGGCATTCATCAATCCAAACATGTCCTGGATCCGGATAAAGGATTCATCCTTCGCGAACCGCAGGTACTCGCAGCCAATGCGCTTCGTAAACTCCTTATTTCTCCAGTCAAATTCAAAATAAGGAATCGGAAGGCTGATAATTCGGTTGATAAACATGGCATTTTCATACGCCGAAGGGAACAGGGAGGTCCCGCCGTCATACAGACTCACCGGATGTTCCTTCAGATATTCGACAAACTGATCCGCGGCTTCCGCGTAGTTTTCCGCGCGCAAAAGCTCCGACGGCTCAAGCCAGGAATTGCCGCTGCCCTTATAGTGATCTTTTTCAAGCCCCTCCAAAGCTGTCCGCAGGCTTTCATACTCTTTTTCAGAGACTTCCTGCAGGCAGGAAATCTCCAGTCTGACCGCGCAGTGAACCTTTCGTCCTCCCAGGTAATTCAGGATGGCATCCAGCTTGCGGACCAGCAGGTCGATCGAGGAATCCCGATAATAGCAGTAAAAGAATGTCATTTTCTCTGGAGAAAGAATCGTCGCAGAAGCTACGTTGGCAAAAACCGCCTCGTTTTTCCCATTCAGGTACTTTCCATCCTCGAGCGCCATGGCCATGGACGGCTGATAGCGGAAAGTCAGGATATACGGAATCCTCTCCACTAAAAGATAGTCATTCTCCTTGTAATTGCGGTACAGGTTGCTCTCGATCACCGGGAAAAAGTCGCGTTCAATGACTGTCAGGCGATTCTCGATCAGCGCGCAGGCTTCCTCGTCAAGGGCTGCCAGAGAAGCCTTCAGGCCATCTAAATAAAACTTAAACTGACGGGTGTAGCTTTCCACTCCATTGATAATATTTTTCAGGGCAAAACGGAACTGCTTAAAGGCTCTTACCGTCTCCTCGCACTCATTCGGGATCAGGTTCTGAATAAAGGTCAGATCCTGATTCTGATTTAACGCTTCCTCGCGCAGCTGATCCGCTGCCCGCTTAAAACATCTGTGAAGCTCGATGGTCATGCGGTCCAGCTCGTCCAGATCAGGAGCAATGGGTCCTTCATCCCATTTCTTATAATGGTTTGCTTTATAATCCTCCCCATCAAGCGGCGCGCACGGCGAGCTGCGCACCATACATGGATGTGTCCGATTGACGTTATCTTTCACGCTTCCCCGCGTGACACATTCCGCCAGCTTTAATTGTCCCTTCTCATCTCTCGGCGCTGTCCATCCATCCGCTGCCTTTTCGAGCACCCATCTCCTGTGTTCCAGCTCTACAAGCTGATCAAATTTCTTTTTCGCCTCTTCGTCTGTGTCTTTGATGTCCAGAATCTTCTTCTGAAACTGAGCAGCCATTTCCAGAGGATCCTCATAATCAATTCCCACGCTGTGCAGCTTATATTTAATAGATAGAACATAGGCCAGCGAAGAGGAGCGGTTATATTTCTCTTTTCCAGTCTCTCCGTGGAAAAACTGATCCCTCTCACTGGTAACATCTATGTTCAGCATACTCTTGCTGTTCCAGGAATTATTTGTATTAAAGGCCATCTCCGCCAGATTCTGATCGATGGTCGTTTCATAGACCGGTTCATTTATGTATACCGGATATAATTTTTCCGGATCTGTTTTCCTGGGACGGCTAATCTTTTCACTGATGTAGCACACAGGACAGGAGCTTTTCAGGTATTTCGCGCAGAGAACAGCAATCGACCGGCTCAGGGCGTCTTTGCCTAAGGCAACGAAAACATAATTGTATGCTTTCTGCGCGTACGCTGCTTTCAGAATCAGATGTTCTATGATTTCCTCATTGATCTGGGATGGTTTTGCTGTAAATTGAAGCGGGCCGCCTCCTGCCAGAATCTCAGATACACTTTGGAACTCCAGATTCGCGTAAGCCTGTTTTTCGCTGCCGTCCATGGAGCCATCCACATTTACAAATTCACAGATCGCCGGCCGGAACTGAAGATAATCCTCTTTATCCTTTTCCGGCTCATCTGAAACCGCGCGGATATTCAGATTCACGCCGGCCATCTGTCCGGACTGAAGGCAGATATCCAGAAATTTCTGACCGTAGGTCCCCGCTCCGATCATCAGTACGTTGATGTCTGCCGCGGTTTTCGGAACAGAATCGTACAGCGGGTGTTCATAAAGCAGCTTCTGTATGGTCAGAGTCGGATCTGAAAATCCCGGTTTGCTTTTTTCCACAGGCATCGACAGGATTCTGGAAAGTCTGCCCTCCGCTTTTCTAAAATCCTCTTTCAATTCCGAGCAGCTCTGATATCTCTTTGCCGGATCCACGGCCAGACACCTTTCCAGTATCTTAACGATCTGGGACATCAGCGACGCGTCCGAATTGGTCTCTGACGCCTGAAACAGGGCTGAATGTTTGACCAGCTGACGAATCCTGGAATAATAATAGTCGCAGTACAGCCCATCCGGAATATCCGGTGTAATGACCAGCGCGTGAAACAGCATGGCTCCTAAAGAATAAATATCGGAGCGGTTGTCCGCTTTTCCCTTCAATACCTCCCCAGCGCGATACTCTTTCGTACCGGAAGGTTTGATCTCGCCGCTGTCAATGGAGCACAGAGTATTAATGTCAAACAGGGAGATATTGTTGGCTTTTATCTTAAAATCACTGTCATACTGAATCAGGAAATTTGACGGTTTGATATCCATGTGCAGCAGCCCGGCGGTATGCAGCGCCTTAACGCAGTCAGTGAGCTCGACAAATACACGCAGGATGTTTTTCAGCTTTTCCTCTGATTTCGAGGAAGGCGTCCTTCTTACTTCGTCTAAATACTTATCAAAGCCCTTTCCCGGAACGCCGGATGACCAGATATATACCGTAGGACACCGTACATCGGCTGCTTCCGTACTTTCCTGACCCCATTTTTTCATAATCGATAAAGGAGATCTGGAAGGCTTGCCCTCGGGCTGTTCCTTTTCCAGGACACCATAGAGAATTTCTCCGCACTGAATATAGTTTTTCAGAATTTCATTATCCGGATCCTCCGCGATGACCTGCCTCAGAAGCCTGTAAGTGCCAATGTATTCCCGGCGCATCTCTTCAAACTGGTGAATATTCCCCGCGCTGGCCACAAGCTGCCCGTCCGGAAGCCGCTCCAGCAGATAACCGCAGATCAGTTCTCCGTCAATCGAATCAATCGGATAAAACTCTTTTAATTTCCCGGTTTCTACAGTGCCGTCCTTCAAAACTCTGGCAGCCTCATAGCATACCGAAGATCCGCCTGCTCCAACCACAGATTTGATCGTATAATTTTCCGGCGCGCTGCCGTCTTCGTTTCTGGAAAGAGTAATCTGTCCTGACAGATACTTACGTTCTGACATTTGACCTGACATTTCCATAACCCTTATCTCCTTATCTCGTTTTCTTGCGTATCCTGGACTACCTGTATCCGCTGTCTTCTGATATACCATAAATTGCGTATATCAGCTGTCCTCCTGCATATCGCAAATGATGTATATCTGCTGTCTTCCTGCACATTACAAATTGCGTATATCCGCTGCTGCCCTGTATTTTTCAACTTATGTATAGTCATTGTTTTCCAACAGGTAAAGATACAGAGAAATCACAACATACATATCAAAAATATTCTTTTCACTGAGCGGCTGATATCTGGCCTCCTCCAGGATTGGACTGATGGTAGAGGAATAATCCTCAAAGACATCCGGGAACGTATTCAGACTCTCCATCTGGTCCAGCAGCGCGATATAATAATTCAGGTGAAGCGCGATCAGCTCGCTTCTTGTGATGCGCGTTTCGAACCGCAGTCTGCTGGTCAGCAGCTCCTCCAACAGCATCTTCGAGGCGTAGTCAGCCTCATAATAGCGGAAAGATACCTTCTGAAGCAGCTCGTTCATCCGCTCATCTTCGTAGACGCAGGGAATCAGGATATAATTGTCCTTTTTGGGATCCGGCCTTTTTACGGCAAAGCCAAGATCCATCAGCGTATTTACCGCGCCGGACAGCTGCTTCCCGGCTGACACAACGCCTTTGGCCTCCATACGGCTTTGCAGTCTGCGCATGGAGACAGGCTCCTGTGGGCTTTGCGCCAGAATATGGAGCGTCAGAAGAATGCGTTTTCTCTGCATCTTGTTGAATCGTCCGTTTGTAATCTGAACGCGGTCATCCAGCTCCGCCACCACTTTCAGGAAGTCCGCGTCATGGGAAAAACGTTCCTCCAGGAGTTCCTTTAGCTTCCATTCAAATCCGGTATCCGTATGGAAAAGAATGTCTTCCTTCACTTCTTTCGACTGGGCTGCCTTCTGGGAAGAATCAAACAGATCAAAATCCAGGATTTCACCATCCAGGTCTTCCATGAGCTCCTCTACAATCTCAGAAGCTTTATGCTCTTCAGCGGAAATCATAATCCGTGCCGCGCCGGCATTGGCTGGATCTTTCAATTGAAATACGGCAACGACATAATCCACGATTTCATCGATCTTTTTATTAAGAAGCTCTGGAATCACCCGATCGCGGTAGACCTCTGTATACGCGTCATTCTTTTTTTTCGTCCTGTCGGGAAGTGTTTTCGCGCGTTTCACGCATTCTTTAATCAGAGATTCGGCGCAGTCGATTTTCTGTCCCGGAGTCATATCCAGTTCCCGATGGCTTAGAAAATACACGTAAATAGCCTCGACAAAATTTTTATAATTAATCCCTTCGCCGGTCGGTTCCTTTTCCACGCTGCTTACCTTTTTACTGTCCGCGTAATCTCCGGAAAGAAACCGCAATAAATTGTCGTTATAATAATCCTGAAACAGATTGGTCTCAAGATCCGTATCCGAATCATCATCAGAGCCGTCTATCGAAACGGTCATCTCAAAAACAAACGCAAAATAATATAAATAGACTTTGGTCTTGCCATTTACCCTGAAATTACCTGCAGCCAGATCTGAGCACATGTCCAGCAGATCAGAATCCAAATTGTTTTTTTGGGCAGATGCCCGCTTTGCATTACGGGCATCTTTTCTTGCCTGTTTATACCGCTCGTACAAAGTCCCTGATTTTGAAGGGAGCTTTATCCGTCTTAACTGGGTTTTGAAGTCACGCTCCAGCGCGTTCACAAACTCCTCGTTCTCCAGAAGCTTCGTCTCCGGCAGTGAGCCGTTTTTTGTGACAAAGGAAATCTCTTTTACTTTTTCAGTATCTGTAAGGTCTTCCTGTTCCAGATGGTTTTTCTCCAGGAAATCATCCAGCAGCGCTCTCGTATCCTCTGTCAGTTCCAGCTCTGTAAAGTCCAGATCCCCGTCAGCCTGGTATTTTCCTGCCCGGTCCGCAATCAGTATAAGAACATCCACGGGAGTCAGTTCGACCGGCGCCTGCTCAAAAATGGAGTCATCTATCCGGGAAATCAGAAACTTTTTCCGTTCATCCGCGCTCATGGGTGGGAGAGCCATTTTTTCCTCCGCACTCAGCCTCTCTTCGGCCCATCCATAGAACGGACCTGTGTGAAACCGCCGGAAGCTCTCATCCGTGCCGGCGAGGAATTTTTTCAGAATAACAGTCCTTACCGTATCCTCCTGGTATTCCGAATCCAGTCTTCGCACCGTGCGCTCCATATACGCGGCCGGATCTACGGAGTTGGTATACATGTCGTAAAACAACTGCAGCAGATCTCCTTTCACCTGTGCGCGAGTCGGAATCGTCTCCAGAACAGAAGGATCCGCGCAGAGCGTTTCCATATCAATTCCACGCGCGTCACACAGCTTCTTCAGATCATTTTTCCGGAATCTCTTCGAATCCTTCGGAGCCCTGGTGAAAGCATTCAAAGCAAGGGCATAATCTTCCCGGCAATAGTAGCTTTTTAATTTCAGCACGTTTTTCCGGAAGAGTGTCCGCTTGATTTTCGTATACTCACGGCTTTCCATGTTCTCATTTTCCATGTTCTCATTTTCCATGTTCTCATCTCCCCTGGCTGCTCATCTGTATATCTTGACATGTAATGCTATTACTCCCACAGTACCTCGCGGCAGGCGCGAGGTACTGTCCCGAATATCTGTCAAAGTACCCTGATTGAATACGGCTTTGCTTTCTTATTGAATGACAAAGGTCAGCTCCGCGTCCGTGCAGACCTTATCATCGACATAGGCGGTTGCCTTGCCGACGCCGACCGGTCCTTTGACCTTAATCACTTCCATCTCCAGCCGCAGGACGTCTCCCGGCACGACTTTCCGGCGGAACCGCGCCTTGTTGATGCCGCCGAACAGGACAAGCCTGCCCTTGTATTCCTCTTGAGAGAGGATCGCGACCGCGCCCACCTGGGCAAGCGCTTCGCAGATCAGCACTCCCGGCATTACCGGCTCCTGCGGAAAATGCCCCGCGAAAAAGGGTTCATTGTAGGTAACCGCCTTGCGTCCGACGGCGCGCACGCCTGGCTCCAGCTCGTCAATCCGGTCCACCAGAAGGAATGGCGAGCGGTGCGGTAATATTTCCATGATTTGTTTTGTGTCCAGCATGTTTTTTCCTGCCTTTTCTTATATGATTTGCTTTGGCCGTTTTAATCCAGCCATTTTCACTTCAGCCGACCCGCCCATGCCAATAACATATCACTGCCGCGATGTGGGCAATCTATATATCCAGTCGCTGCGTCACTGGACGTATTTCCTAAACAGGAGCGTTGCATTATGACCGCCAAATCCGAGGGAATTGCTGATGCAGGCGGTAACCTCCCGTTCGACACCTTCCGGCGTGTAGTTCAGATCCATCTCTTCTTCCGCTTCACGGAATCCGGCTGTGGCGTGGATGTATCCTTCCTCAATCGTCTTTACGCAGGCTACCGCCTCCAGGCCGCCGGCTGCGCCCAGGCAATGGCCGATCATAGATTTGGTAGAGCTGATGTTCAGCTGATAAGCCGCCTCGCCGAACGCCACCTTGATCGCGCGGGTCTCGCAGAGATCATTCAGATGTGTTGCTGTGCCGTGCGCGTTGACATACTGGATTTCGTCCGGTGCAAGCCCTGCCTCATCCATGGCAAGCTTCATCGCGCGCGCCGCGCCCTCGCCGGTCTCCACCGGGGATGTGATGTGGTAAGCATCGCTGGTGGCGCCGTATCCGGCCACCTCCGCGTAAATCTTTGCGCCTCGCTTCTGCGCGTGGGAAAGCTCTTCGAGGACCAGCACACCTGCGCCCTCGCCCATGACAAAGCCGCTCCGCTCCTTGTCAAACGGAAGAGAAGCCCGCAGCGGGTCCGTCTCCTTGCTCAGAGCAGTCAGCGCGGTGAATCCGGCGACACCCGTCGGGCAGATCGCTGCCTCGGTGCCTCCGGCAACCATGACATCCGCGTCGCCGACCTGAATCGAACGATAAGCCTCGCCGATCGAATGGGTACCGGACGCGCATGCGGTCACGACGTTGATGTTTTTCCCTTTCAGGCCAAAATGGATGCCGACATTTCCGGCTGCCATATTGGAAATCATGAGCGGCACAAACAGAGTCGGCACTCTGCCCGGACCTTTTTCCACCAGTTTGGTATGCGCCTGCTCAAAAATCTGCAGGCTGCCGATGCCGCTGCCGATAGAAACGCCCGTCCGCCAGCTTTCCTCCTCTGTCAGATCGCTGATCCCGGCCTGGGAAAGTGCCTCAGCCGCCGCAGCCACCGCATACTGGCTGAACAGTTCCATACGCCGGGTCTCCTTTACATCCATCACTGTGCGCGGATCAAAATCCTTCACCTCAGCCGCCAGTGTTGCCTTATATCCTTCCGTATCAAAGTGAGTGATCGGCGCGATCCCTACTTTTTTCGCTTTCAGGCTGTCCCAGTAGGCTTCTGTCGAATTCCCGACCGGGGATATTACGCCCATACCTGTCACTACGACTCTTCTCATTCTTTCATCGTGTCCTTTCTCTCTTCTGTCAATGCCACGCAAGCTCTCTTGTATTATCAGATTCCCATGCCGCCGTCTACGGAGATCACCTGACCGGTGATGTAGGCCGCGCGGTCGGACGCCAGGAAAGCGACCGCCTCGGCAATGTCCTGCGGAGTGCCGATTTTTCCGAGCGGAATCTGGGTGAGGATGGCTTCCTTCTGCGCGTCGTTTAAAACGGCTGTCATGTCCGTATCCACATAGCCCGGTGCGACTGCGTTGACGGTGATCCCGCGGCTGGCCAGCTCTTTGGCCAGGCTTTTCGTCATACCGACGACGCCTGCTTTTGCCGCACTGTAGTTGATCTGTCCGGCGTTACCATGCAGCCCCACAATGGAGGAAATGCTGATGATTCTGCCGGAGCGCCTGCGCAGCATCTGCTTTGCCGCCAGCTTCATGCAGAAAAAGGTTCCCTTCAGGTTTGTGTCGATGACGCGGTCAAAATCCTCTGCGCTCATGCGCAGTGCCAGATTGTCCTTCGTGATACCGGCATTGTTGACCAGAATATCCGGCGCGCCGAGCTGTTCCGTCACTTCTTTGAACATTCTCTCACAGTCTTCCGGCACAGACACGTCCGCTTTGACGATGATAGCCCGCCGGCCAAGAGCCTGAATCTCCTGTGCCGTTTCCTGTGCTTTTGCCTCGGAGCCGCAGTAATTTACCGCCACGTCCGCTCCGTATCCGGCCAATGTCAGGGCGATAGCCCGTCCGATGCCTCTGCCCGCGCCCGTCACGAGCGCGATTTTATTTTCTAACATATGATTCCTTTCTGTCCGGCGTATCTGCACGGGTCTGCAAACAAGTCTGTCCTAAACAGCAATGCTATCTATTTACAGCGCCGCAAGCAGGCTCTCCAGATCTGCCGGCTTCTCTACATGCACCGCTGTCACATTGCGGTCGATTTTCTTCACAAATTTTGTGATCGTCGTCCCCGGACCCATTTCGATAAAAGTATCGGCTCCTGCCGCGATCATGCACTCCACACTCTGCTGCCAGCGCACCGACGAGCATACCTGACGCCCAAGCAGAGTGCGGATCTCCTCCGGATCGCTGACGAATCCGCCGGTCACGTTCGACACAAACTGAAGCGCCGGCGCCTTAATTTCCTGACCCGCAAGCAGAGCGGCGAGCTTTTCTCCCGCGCCGGAGAGCATCGGCGAATGGAACGGTCCGCTCACCACGAGAGGCACTGCGCGCATGGCGCCTGCTTCCAGAAGCTTTGCTGCTGCGGCGTCTACTGCTGCTTTTTCTCCGGTAATCACCTGCTGCCCGGGGCAGTTATAATTCGCTACGCTCACCCTGCCATCGATCCCGGCACAGATTTCCTCAATCGCAAGCGGCTTCCGGCTTAAAATCGCGGTCATCGCGCCGCCGATCGGCACAGCTTCTTCCATATAAATGCCGCGCTGGCAGACGATTTTTACCGCATCGGAAACTGTAAACGTCCCGGCCGCGGTCAGTGCACAGTATTCGCCAAGGCTTAGCCCCGCCGCCATGTCGGCGCGGACGCCGGCCTTCTGTACTGCCGCAAGGATCGCCAGAGACGCGCACAGAAGCGAAGGCTGCGTATACCTCGTCTGATTGATTTTATCGTTTTCTGTAAAGCAGATCTCTTCGAGTGAAAAGCCTGCCGCGTCTGAAGCCATTTCAAACACCGCCCGGCTTTCCTCGCAGGTATCATAGAACTCCCGCGCCATGCCCACGACCTGTGCGCCCTGGCCGGGAAATACAAATGCAATTTTTCCCATGTAATTCTCCTCGAATTTTTGTGCCCGCCATGTAAATCCCGGGCGCGGCGCCCTCTTCCCGGACTGCCGCAGATGAACTGGCAGACACTCTGAAAACGATGTCTGCATCTGTCAGTCCTGTCAGAATCTGCAGGCATCCGAAGTTTTCCTCTCACAGCCTTACTGCCTTCCGAGCAGGCTCTCTGCCTGGCTCATGATCTCCTCGATCATCTCACGGCAGGTCTGCTCTTTGTTTACCATACCGGCAATCTGGCCGCACATCATGGAGCCGCCGGTCACATCGCCCTCCTGCACCGCCTTGCGCAGGGAGCCGACTGTCAGGGTCTCCAATTCCTCGAAGCTGCAGCCTTCCTTTTCCATCGCCAGATATTTCCGCGTCATCTGGTTGCGGATCTGGCGGCACGGATGTCCCACAGAACGCGCGGTCACGACGGTATCGATATCTTTTGCCTTAAGCACCTGATTTTTATAATTCTGATGAATCACGCATTCCTTTGAGACCAGGAAGCGGGTCCCCATCTGTACGCCCTGAGCGCCAAGCATCATCGCTGCGGCAAAGCCTCTGCCGTCTCCGATACCTCCGGCCGCGATCACCGGGATCGTGACACCATCCACGACCTGCGGCACCAGCGTCATTGTCGTACTCTCGCCGATATGGCCGCCCGACTCGCAGCCCTCCGCGATAACCGCGTCCGCGCCGCCGCGCTGCATCATCTTAGCGAGCGCCACGCTCGCCACTACCGGGATCACCTTAATCCCGGCGCCCTTCCACTGCTCCATATAGGTGCCCGGATTGCCCGCGCCTGTCGTGACCACGGCGACCTTTTCCTCCGTGACCACCTGCGCCACCTCTGCGGCAAACGGGCTCAGCAGCATAATATTCACACCAAAGGGCTTGTCTGTCTTCTCCCTGGTCAGGCGGATCTGCTCGCGCACGTAATCCGCCGGTGCGTTGCCGGCCGCGATGATTCCCAGTCCGCCCGCATCCGAGACTGCGGATGCAAGAGAGTTTTCTGCTACCCATGCCATTCCGCCCTGAAAGATCGGGTACTGGATTCCCAGTAATTCTGTAATTGCCGTTTTCATTACTCCTCAATTCCTTTCGCGCTCAGATAATTTACAACTGACTGTACCGTCGTCAACTGCTCCAGATCCTCGGTCGGGATCTCAATGTCATACTCCTCCTCCAGAGCCATTACCAGCTCAAACAGATCCAGAGAATCTGCTCCCAGATCCGCCTTGAAATCGGTCTCCGCGCTGACATCCTCCTCAGATACGTGAAGCTGCTCCGCTACGATTGCAATCAATTTCTCTAACATAATAAAATTCTCCTTTTTATTTAGTATGTTTTTATTTATAGTAAACGGCACAGGCCGTTGTACTTTCAACTGATTTTAAAACATCCCATTTCTGTTTTAAAATAAAATGTAGTTACAAAACTTCTAATTAAAGGACGCAGAACGCTTCATGCATGCGAACACGACGATCCCTGTCACCGCGGCAGAACAGGCCGCCGCCAGTCCGGAGGCTGCCACTACCAGCTTCCAGTTGGAGGAATGAGGACGGCGCCGCGGTTCTTCATTCGCCCCCGTTTTTGATCTGGCTATTGAGGCGGTCTCTGACGCCGCCATTGATTCTGTCCCAAATGCAGTCTCTGACATCGCCATCATTTTCATCCGCGAACTCATCCCGTGCTCCTTCGTCTTGCCTGCTGCGAAGGCTTTCTCCAGATCGCATTCCGGAATTCCTGCTTCCGATTCCAGCAGAGATGGACTGATTTCGCAGAGCATATGGATCAGCCACCCGGAAACATTCTCCATACTCTTCTCTTTTCCTTCCGAAGTGCTTATCTTGCTGCCTGTTTCTCCCTGGATGTCCGGCCGTCCGCTGAGTGTCTCTCCTGGAATGTCCGATCGTTTACTGCCAGTTTCTCCCGATGCGCTCACTTTGCCACCTCTTTCTCATACCGTTTCCGGATTTTCTTTTTCAGACGCGATATCTTACTGTCCACGGCATTTTCCGACATTTCCATCGCCTCCGCGATCTGCCGGGTGTTCTGAAGGTAGTAAAAACGCCGCAGAACCAGCTCGCGGTCCTTCTTTTTCAGCTCGCCGAGAACATGCTCCAGCGCCAGCACTTCCTCTTTGCGGATCATGCCCAGCTCCGGATTCGCACTATAATCGATGTACTCCGTCCGCAGGGAGTCCTCTTCCCGGGCCGTCTCCATCTCCTGTGTGTCTTCCATTTCCCGACGTCTGCTGACCTTCCGCAGATAATTCAGCGCCGTATTGCGCGTAATCGCTTTCATCCAGGTACGAAAAGAAGCCTTTTCCCAGTCAAACTCCGTTCCATGCGTCCAGATTTTCAGGTAAACATCATTGATGCATTCCTCAACCTCAGTCTCTGAGCCGCCCAGAATCGTCACCGCTATGTACCGGAGCAGCTTCTCATACCGTTCTGCAACCAGCTCTATGCTTTTTTGATCTCGCTCGCGCAGCAGCGCAACAATATCGTCATCCATATACTTATACACCTGATCAGGAAAAACCTTGCAAAAATTTTACCGCGAAATTTGCATGAGTGCAAGACACGAAACACCCAGCTTTTGTATCGCAATGTAATTACGCTACAGCTTTGTTCCTCAAAGTATAACCGAAGTTTCCCTTTAAGGCAATCCTTTTCATTTTCTGTTTACACGAATATCCGGGGCAATGTTGTGTCTTGTTTCAAGAAATGTTTTTCTGTAACTCGCCATAAAGAATGATTTGTCCCTTCCCAAATTGCTTTTTATGCGTTACAATCAAGGAAAGCCACGCAATTCAGAATCGCTTCGCGATTGGCGTGGCCTTCGTCCATACTCGCTGCGCGAATACGGACATGCAAGGAAAGCCACGCAATTCAGAATCGCTTCGCGATTGGCGCAAAACAAGATCTATGAGGTTTTTATGAACGAAAAAGCATTAAAGGTACTCGAGTACCATAAAATCATCCGGCGGCTCGCGGATTTTGCCGGGTCGCAGCCAGGAAAGGAGCGCTGCCTTGCTCTCGTTCCGTCCGATGATCTGGAAGAGATCCGGCGGATGCAGCGGGAGACGACGGACGCCGTCAGCCGCACACTGCGCAGGGGACGTGTTTCTTTTTCCGGCCTGACCGATATTCGGGGCTCCCTGCGCCGCCTGGAGGTCGGAAGCTCTTTAAATATAGAAGAATTGCTGCACGTCTGCGATGTGATGGAGACCGCGGAGCGCGTAAAAAACTGGGCAAAGTCGGATCGTCCGCGCGGCGGAAATCCCCGCGATGATAAATTTCGCGGCGGGGTTTCCGACAATGGCGAACGGGCACGGGGAACCAACGGCGCAAGTCAGACACTGGATTACTCCCAGATGGACGCGCCGGAGGATTCTCTCGCGCAGATGTTTTCGGATCTGCAGCCAATGACACAAACTTCCCGGGAGATCCGCCGCTGCATCCTCTCTGAGGATGAGATCAGCGACGACGCCAGCTCCGGGCTGCGGCAGGTGCGCCGCCAGATGAAATCGGTGAATGAGCGGATCCGCTCTTCGCTCGCTTCCTATTTAAACGGTTCCTCCCGCACCTATCTGCAGGACGCCGTGATTACACAGCGCGGCGGGCGTTTCTGTATTCCGGTAAAGGCGGAATACCGCGGTCAGGTGCCTGGAATGATCCATGACCAGTCTTCGAGTGGTTCCACGCTTTTCGTGGAGCCGATGGCAGTGGTAAAGCTGAACAATGACCTGCGCGAACTGGAGATCCGCGAACAAAAGGAGATTGAGATTGTGCTGGCGAATTTAAGCGGGGCAGTTGCTGAGCACTCCGAGGCGCTGAATTACAATGTCCTGCTGCTGACCGAGCTGGATTTCATCTTTGCGCGGGCGCAGCTTTCCCTCTCCTACAATGGCTCGGAGCCAATCTTTAATACAGAAGGACGCATTCAGATCCGAAAAGGCCGCCACCCCCTGCTTGACCAGAAAAAAGTGGTGCCCGTGGATATCCGTCTCGGCGATGAATTCACGCTGCTGGTCATTTCCGGTCCGAATACCGGAGGCAAGACAGTTTCTTTGAAAACAGTCGGACTCTTTACGCTGCTCGGGCAGGCCGGACTGCACATTCCGGCACTCGACCGCTCTGAGCTCTCTGTTTTCAGCGAGGTATACGCGGACATCGGGGACGAGCAGAGTATTGAGCAGAGTCTGAGTACGTTTTCCTCGCATATGACAAATATTGTTTCTTTTTTGAAGGCGATGGATGAGCAGGACGCGCAGATGTGGGGCTCCGGTACAAATGATCCGTCCACAGACAGCCATGGCAAGGCTTCCGCAAACAAACATAGGGTCGTGCGGGAGGACGCCATCCATGGGCGGACAGTTTCCTTTGATACCCCGGGCGGACAGACCGCTTCCAGAGACAGTTCAAACGGACGGATTGCTTCTGCAAATGACGCAAACAGGCGGAATTCCTTCTGGACAGGCTCAGACGCGCGCACCGCAGGCGAGCGCTCTCTGGTCCTCTTTGACGAGCTGGGCGCGGGTACCGATCCGACAGAAGGCGCAGCGCTGGCGATCGCGATTCTCTCCAACCTGCATGCCCGCGGGGTGCGCACAATCGCGACGACACATTACAGCGAACTGAAGGTCTATGCGCTCTCGACACCAGGGGTAGAGAACGGCTGCTGCGAGTTTGACGTGGAAACGCTGCGGCCGACCTACCGGCTGCTGATCGGAGTGCCCGGCAAGAGCAATGCCTTCGCGATCTCAGAAAAGCTGGGTCTGCCGGATTATATCATTGAGGACGCCAAAGAACATCTTTCCAAACAGGATGAGGATTTTGAGGATGTGATCGCCTCTCTGGAGGAGAGTCGGGCCACCGTCGAGCAGGAGCATGCTGAGATCACGCGGTACAAGCAGGAAATTGAGGAACTGAAAACGCGCCTTTCGCAAAAGGAGGATCGTCTGGACGAGAGCCGCGACGCCATCCTGCGCAAGGCCCGCGAAGAAGCGCGGGAAATCCTGCGTGAAGCCAAGGACTACGCGGATGAAACCATCCGCAAGTACAACCGTCTCGGCAGCGGGTCAGACTCCTCCCGCAAGATGGAACAGGAGCGCTCAAAGCTCCGTGAAAAAATTGCTTCCAACAACGAAAAGCTCGGCCTTCCGGCCGACAAAAAACCAAAAAAAGAGCTTTCCGCCAAAGACCTGCGCATAGGAGACAGCGTCCGTGTCCTGACCCTGAATCTCACCGGAACCGTCAGCACGCTCCCGGACGCCAAAGGAAATCTGTTTGTTCAGATGGGGATTCTGCGCTCTCAGGTGAATATCAAAGATCTGGAAAAGCTGCCGGACGAGCCGCTTACAGGCTTTTCCGGCAGGTCTGCTGCGGCGGGCAGCGCTGGCCGCTCCGGAGCCGGACGCACAGGAAGTACGGGAAAATCCGGCAGAACCGGCCAGGCTGCTTCCTCCGGCTTCTCCGGCTCCAAAAGCTACAGCATCCATTCGGAGATCAACCTGATCGGCAAGACGACGGACGAGGCGATCGTTGAACTGGATAAGTACCTGGACGATGCCGTAATGGCCCATCTTTCTCCTTTACGGATCGTACACGGCAAAGGCAGCGGCATCCTGCGAAAAGCAGTGCATCAGTATCTGAGAAGGCAGAACTGTGTGGCGTCTTTCCGGTTGGGAGAGTATGGCGAGGGTGACTCCGGCGTCACCATAGTAGAGTTGAAATAGAATATTCACATCCGTTGCACGCCGGCTCGTTATTTCGCCGGAAAGCAGTGTTTCCTGCGCTGCCGGCCAGGCAAGGTGATCTGCCAGCGCACATGAAAAGAGGAATTTTAATGAATAATACACAGCAAAAAGTTATGATTGCTGACTGTGACAAATCAGCCGCGCAGCTGACGGATTTTTATCTCACGCAGGCGCTGTATGAAACCCGGGTCGTTGGCTCCGCGGACCAGGTACTGTCCGAGTGTGCTTCTTTTTCCCCGGATCTGGTACTTCTTGAGGCCGTTTTCCCCAACCGGGAAAAACTGCAGGTCTGCTCGGATCTTCGAAATCAGTCCGATGTCCCCGTCATCCTGCTCTCTTCTGAGAGCGATGTGTCCGACCGTGTGCATGGGCTTGATCTCGGAGCGGATGATTATCTGGCCAAGCCTTTTGACGCCCGGGAGCTCCTTGCCCGTGTCAGGGCAGTTTTGCGGCGCTATCACCCTGCTCAGGCAGCGCAGCCGGACGAAAATCTGACTGGTGAATATGTCAAATACCCGAATCTGACCATCAGTCTCACTAATTATTCCGTTGTCTATCAGGGCGAAATCATAAACATCCCTCCCAAAGAGCTGGAGCTCCTTTATTTTCTGGCTTCCTCGCCCAACCAGGTTTTCTCCAGAGAACAGCTGCTGGACCGGCTCTGGGGCTTTGATTTTATGGGAGATACCCGTACCGTGGATGTGCATATCAAGCGTCTCCGGGAAAAATTTAAGGCCAACCAGTACTGGGCTATCAAAACCGTCTGGGGCGTCGGCTATAAGTTCGAGGTGAATCCCTCTTTTGTGAAAGATTCAAAAGCTTAACTTTTTCAAACGCTTTCACCTGCAGAGCGCCCATCTGCGGAATGCGTGCCGCGGGTATGACATAAAGCCGCCGTTACAAAAAATCACGGAAAGAAATAAGAATACCTTCATTTTTTTCAGAGCTGATTATGCTAAGATACGGCTATAAAAAGGTGTTGCACGAGGTGACTCTGCTCCCAATCGCAGAGACGTGTAACCAGGGAGGCTATCAACGAAGATATCAGAAAGGAAGATTTTTATGAAAAAGAATTATTTTTCGCGTATGCTGACAATCATGCTCACTCTGTGTATGACGGCGTTGTTTTCCACGACAGCGCTGGCAATTGACGCGCGCTGGGAAAGCACCACGTCAAGAGATGAGTACAACAACATTTGTATCGATTTTGCCGAAGTCGCTGTCGTGCTTCCATCCGACTGGGGCGGCAAGGTTCAGATGAATATTTCCACGGACAGCGTCAGCTTTTATCACATCGCCTCACGCGACGCGCTGACGGACGCTCTCGGATATGAGAATGGCGGACATCTGTTCACCATCTGCTACACGGAAGAGGATGATTATACCGGACTCGCCGACTACATGGTGATCGGGAGCACACTGGACGGCACCTATTACGCATGGTTCCCGACCGATGTACAGGCCTATACCGACGACCTTACGATCTCAAACGAATATACTTCTCTTTATAATGACCTGGACTGGATCAAGGCCAACATGACGCTGACCATCGACGTGATCCTTGAAGAATATCCGGAATACATTTTCCCGGAGAGTTCAACCAGCTATCTGACTGAGAGTGATCTGGCGGGCATGACTGCTGACGAAGTCCAGATGGCCATCAATGAAATCTACGCAAGACATCACCGCAAGTTTCTTAAGGAAGATGTACAGGACTATTTTGACGCGAAGTCCTGGTATTCAGGCACTATTGAAGCAGAAGATTTCGATGTCAGCGTGATGAATTCCTACGAATCCTCCAATATCAATCTGATGGTCAATTACCTCGATACGCATGATTTCAGCGCAGACGGCGCCGAGGACGAATACATCCTCTCACAAAGTTCGAGCACGTATCTTACCAGCAGCGATCTGGATGGTATGACCGCAGACGAGATTCAGATGGCAATCAACGAGATCTACGCGAGACACCACCGCCGATTCAACACAGCAAGCATCCAGGAATATTTTGATTCTAAGTCCTGGTATACCGGCACGATCGCCGCGGACGATTTTGATGTCAGTGTACTCAGCGTGATTGAAAACGCAAACATCACTTTGATGCTGGAAGTAAAAGCCTATCGGTGACAGTCAGGGAATAAAAACCGGATATCCGCGCAGTCAAAGACCCCGATGCAAGCATACGGGGCATTTGACCCTCGCAGCATCTACATTTCATTCCGGTCGTTGCTTCGCGAGAATAAAACAGGGGGAGTTCTCTCCCCCTGTTTAACGTATGGGTCCGGACGCGGCTTTAGCCGAAACACCCTCGCCGGATCCCTCTATTCTGACCTGTTCACTGCTCCCGGAACACGATCTCCCCGGTCTTTTCATTCATGCTCTCCACAATCGCGAGAGACTCCAGATGAATGCCTCGCGCGCGGATCGCGTCGCCGCCGACCTGGAACCCTTTTTCTATCGCGATCCCGGCACCCACCAGCTCGGCGCCGGACATTTCCACCAGAGCAGCCAGCCCTTCCAGCGCTTTGCCATTCGCCAGGAAATCATCGATCAGCAATACTTTATCACCTTTCCCGAGAAATTCCTTTGAGACAATAATATCATAAACCCGCCCATGGGTGAACGACTCTACCTGCGTAGTATAGACGTCTCCGGCGATATTTTTGGTCTGGGTCTTTTTCGCAAAGACCACCGGCACGTCAAACTGCTCCGCTGCCACACAGGCGATGCCGATACCGGAAGCCTCAATCGTGAGGATTTTATTAATCTCCTCACCCGCGAACCGTCTCCGGAACTCCTTCCCCATTTCCCGAAACAGGGCGATATCCATCTGATGGTTCAAAAAGCTGTCCACCTTCAGAACATTGCCTTCTTTTACCTTGCCGTCTCTGCGAATTCTGTCTTTTAAGAGCTGCATGTCTTTTCCTCCCAGATTGAAAATCTGACTCTATAATCATAACTCTATGCTGAAAAGTCCTGCTCTGGAAGAAAATCCAGCACATCCCGCGCAGCAGTCAGCCTTACGTGAAACTGCGCGTAAAAATCATCCGTCCAATCATACCGTTTCAAGAAAAACAGCTGCAGAACATAAAGATTGATATTCTTCACACGTTCTTCGTCCGGCTCCCCGGTCACGAGCGACTCGACCTGCTCCAGAAACTGATGCCATTCCAGAATGTAAGCTTCATATCTGGGAAGATCCGGCTGCTCCAGCCATTTCTCTATACGCACTTTTGTCTTATTCGGAGCGGGGCATTCATAAATCTGCGAAAAATAGCGGAAACTATCCTTCTCATAAAACCTCCCAAGCGGAAACAAACGGCAGACCCCCGGGCGAAATGCATGAATACTGCATCGGCCCTGCGCGTTTAAAAACCCACAGGCATCCGCCTCATTGTCCATGCGCAGGTTCGGAAGGATTACTCCATCCACAACGTTCAGTTCGACCTTCCCTTCCTCCAACAGCTGATTCGGTGTAGCACCAAGCCCCCGTCCCAGACGATAAAAATCCATCGGATCCAGGATCGCAGATTTTCCCATGCCGCGGCAGCAGGCAGAGCATCCCCGGCAGCCTCCGCAGCCGATTCTCGCCATATCGCGCGAATCATACAGACGGCCATCCGATATTTCCTCCAGGCTTACTTGTCGTTTCATCCGTTTCACCTTTTCCACTCGGGCTTCATCAATTAAAATATACCGTATCCTCTTCCGGCGCTCCGGTCAGTTCGTAGCTCTGCCCATAAAGCACCGGCCCCTCTTCGCCATATTCCTTCTGATATTCATAACGAATCTCCGCAGTCAGCCAGACCCACTGTCTTGATTTCAGAGCACTCGCGAAATTCGCTTTGCACAGATATCCCACAAACCGGATATCTTCCGCGCAGCAGGTCATCACATTGCGCCCTGGAATGAACACATTGGAAGGCAGCCGCAGCGATTTCATAATTTTCGCCCGGAACCGCACCTTCTTGCCATCGTAGCGGTCCTTTGACTCAAAAGCGTCCAGATACCACAAACCATAATCGATATCGCTTACCTCTATCACGTCCGCGCTAAAATCGAACGGCGGCACATCCTTGCCCGGATCAACCGGATTGCCGTCCTCATCCTCGAAATAAACCATTGCCCGCGGGTTAAGGCCGCGCACAGTACGCCGCCAGGAAAGCAGATCCATATCCGGGGTGCATCGGTTAAAAATCGCCATCTCCGTAAATTGAAACAGATTGCTCAGAATGCTGCGCATATTATTCAGATACACGGAAAATGTGCTGCCGTCCACAATCGTGATGACCTGAGCGATCGCCATGTCAATCGGCAGCTCTTCCCCAAACAGCCACTTGCAGTCCCACATGCCGTTCATCTCAATAAAAATCCGCTTTGGACGATAACGCTTCACACAGGAACGCAGATAATCGACATGAAACGCTTCCTGCTCTTCGACTGTCACAGTGGTAATATTCATTTTGGCGAGCTCTTTTTCATCGTATTCAGCCTCGCCTTCCTCGCAAAGAATCAACAGAGCTTTCTGACCGTCCGCAAAGCTGTCTCCCAAAAGGACGTCGGACAGAAAGGTCGTCTTGCCTGCTTCCAGAAAGCCGGTTACCAAATAAATCGGTATTTGCCGCATTTTTTATCACTCTTTTCTTTCTATCACGCCAGATAAAACAGTTTCTCCAGCTTCTGCTCCTGCAGCTTCGAGCCGATCACGCAGAAACGTCCGGTATAGTCAGCCGCGCCTGTGCGGATCTCATATTCCTCAGGCACAAAATCAAAATGAAGCCAGCTGCCGTCCGCAGCAGGCAGCATTCCCTTCGCGCGCAGCACGATTCCGTAGGTTTCTTCGTCCGACAGAGCTTTGAGAATCTGCTCGAGCTCGTCCTTTGTATACTTGCGCGGAGTTTCCTTTCCCCAGGAAGTGAAGACCTCATCTGCGTGGTGGTGGTGATGGTGATGATGCCCCTCATGATCATGATCGCAGCAGCACTCATCGCCCTCTTCATGATGGTGATGATGATGCTCATGATCCTCGTCGTGATCGTGATGATGATGCTCATGATCC
>JAJBVE010000021.1 GCA_020859995.1 Clostridiales bacterium | reverse complement strand
GATATAGATATACCAACAGTATCCGGTCATGTCATTTGGCTGGTCGTACCCGGCTGTGGGACCTTCGATATCGCCGATCTGGAGGTTGTCGTTGCTGAACTCGAGCGTGACTGCATCCGATGCTTTTTCACACCAGGCTACGAGGGCGCCCGAGCGTCCACCTGCGATCGAGTTGCTACCTGCATAGTTGGTGCCGCTGCCGCAGAAATTTGCATAGTTCTTAAACGTCTTGGTCACGGTCACCTTGCAGGTTAGCGCCACCGTGTCATTGACCCTGCAGGTGATGGTCGCCGTCCCGGCGGCCACGGCTTTGACGCTTCCGGTCTCGATGTCGGGATCCACGGTCGCGACGGAGGTGTCGCTGCTGGACCAGGCGAACGTGTCGCCGTCGCCCGTGTCCCCGGAGGCGGGCGCGCAGGTGAGCGACGCCGTGCTGGTGCCGTTCACGTCAAGCGAGAGGGAGGAACTGGACAGCTGGTACGAGCGCACCGTCACGGATTTCGCCAGCGTCTTCTTCACGGTCCCGTTATAAGATAGTTTCACATTGATGGTTGCTGTCCCGCCCTTGACGCCGGTGACGACGCCCGAGGAGCTTACCGTCGCGACGGAGCTGTCCGACGAGGAATACGCGACCGAGTATCCGGTTGTCGCGGACGCCTTCACGCTCAGCGTTTTCCCGGGCGAGATCGTCGCGTCCGACGTATCGAAGGTATACGTGAGCGCCGGCGCTGCCACGGTCACTTTTTTGGTCAGCGTCTTTTTGAGCGTGCCGTTGTAGGAGATTTCCACGGTGATCGCCGCTGCCCCTTCCGTGACGCCGGTGACGACGCCGGACGAGCTTACGGTCGCGACGGATTTATCGGATGAGCTGTACGAAACCGTGTACCCGTCTGAAACGGTCGCCTTCACGCTCAGGGTCTTGCCTGGGGCAATCGTTACCGCTGACGTGTCGAAGGTATACGTAAGCGCCGGCACGCTGCTGGCCGTGCTGCCGGAGGACGTTCCTGAAGCCGACGTGACGGTTATCTTTTTGGTCAGCTTCTTCAGCACTTCCCCATCATACGAAATCTTTGCCGTGATCGTCGCCGTCCCGGCTTTTTTCGCGGTGATCTTCCCCGCGCTGCTCACGGACGCCACGCTTTTATCCGAGCTGGAATAGGATACCGCGTATCCAGACGGGACCTTTGCCGCAACTGTCTTGCTTTTCCCGGCAGTGAGCGTGACCGCGGATGTGTCGTAGCTGACCACGGCGACTGTCTTCTTGAAGGTCTTGATCTTTGTGCCTTTGTAATACACCTTTGCCGAGATCGTTGCCGTGCCGGTCTTCTTGGCGGTAATCTTGCCCTTGCTGTTCACGGTTGCCACGCTGGTCTTGGAACTGGAATATTTCACGGTGCATCCGCTCTGGACGGTGGCCGTGACGGTTTTCGTTTTGCCTTTGGCGAGCACCACTGTGGATGTGTCGTACTTCAGGGAGCTGCTGGTCGTGACGATCAGGTAAATCTTCTTTACCAGCTTCCCGTCGGAGTCGTAGCACTTTAAGGTTGCGGTGCCTTTCTTGACGCCGGTTATGGTATACTTTTTCGTGGATTTCTTCGTCGCCGTTGCGATGCTCTTGTCCGACGATGTTACTTTCGCGTATCCGCTGAGCGTGTAGCTCTTGCCTTTCGAGAGAGACTTCACGGATGTCTCTGTTGCGGCTTTTGCTGTGACGGTGCCTGTGACGGATGCCAGAGGAGTGCCCGCGGGCGCGGAGAGCGCAAGCGCCACGAGCAGCACCAGCATCAGCGTGCGCAGCGCTCTGGTTGGAACTTCTTTCTTCATACTGTTTTCCTTTCCTTTCTTATTATATACAGATATATAAACGATATTATACTTAATGTATCACACGCTGACGCGCATTACAAGCGCGGATTGCGATTACATCATCACAAAATCGCATAAAAAAATCAGGGCTGCATATCACAGCCCTTATCTTTTTCAGTCTCAGGGTCTTTTTGTAAAGTGTAGCCGTGGGCGTACGGGTCGTTAAACATGAGGTCGTCAAGCCGTGCTTGTATCTGTCCCCGGATATACCGGGCTCCGAGTCCGGAGTCAAGTGCTTTTTGCGCCATGTCATGCATCAGTCCATCAGTTACGGCTATGTCCACGTAATAGTCCTGGGACAGCTTGCGGGCAACCTGTACGCCGATCCGCTCCATCGTTTCGATGGTAGGCGGCTGGAGTTCCACGATTTTGGAAATACGCCCTGCTATTTCAGAGCGCATGCCGTATCGGATTAAATCGGATATTTCGATTCGTTTTTCTGTTTCCGGTTTTGCTTCGTCCGGCTCGTTCTGTGTAGTCATGAACCCGATCGGGCGTTTCGTTTCTGATTCTGCTTCTTTTAATGCGTCTTTCAGCTCATAAATTCCGGAGAATGCTCCGCAAAGTACGATCGTTATCATACTGGCGTCAAGCGTTACTTTTTTGTCGTCGGATCCATACGTGACGATATCACCGTCAAATAGTTTAAGCAACCCATCCTGAAACAATTTGTTGTAATCCGTGCTGGATGACATCGCAGGCTGGCAGCACTTGTCAAATTCGTCCAGAACCAATATATGGGGATTGCCATCTGCTAAATGGTTGTCTCTTATTACATCTGATATATGATATGCGTTACTTCCACACCAACCTTCGGGTGCCATTGTACTGGCATCCGTTATAACAACTCTGTTGCTTTTTCCCTGATATATGAGGTTTTTAGCTTGTCTCCACAGCTCCGTCTTGCCGGATCCTGTTTTGCCTACGAAGAGTACAACCTGCCTGCGAGGTGGTGTCCAGGCGAAGGTGTTAAATACAGCCATGGAGACAACTTTCTTCGCCTCGTCCTGTCCGATGATATTTTTTGATAGCCGCTGATATAATTCCTGCGGCATAGGATCCGGCTCTTCGCCGTAGATTCCGTCTTCTTCAAAAAGTTTTTCTTGCTCTTCGTAGAGGTCTTCTGCATAATAATCTTCGTTATCTTCGTCTTCGTTCCACGGGGGCGTGTCGTTTACGTCCCCCGCGGTGGTGGTTGTGTTCTCGTCATTCATGCGGCACCTTCCTTTCCCTGTAAGTCTTCCAGCATAGCAATGATTTTGTCGCTTGTTCGGAGAATCACTTCAATGTTTTCTTTTAACATCTCTGTAGATTTCCCTTCGCTCCAGCTTGCAATATACGGGAAGCTGTAATCACCGACATCATCCATGCCAAGATAGCCTTTACTTACCAGATAGCTTACACTTTCCGCCTGAAATTCGCGAGTGTTCCGATCCGCGTCTTCGCATTCAGCGGCGTGAGCATGGAGGTAACTGTGAGCGATTTCATGGATTAGGCAGCGGATTTTGTGTGCTTCCGGGAGGCTATCCTTTACAACGATTTTTAATTCGTCCGGCGAGAAATAGCCGTTGGCTTTACCCTTGATTTTTCCAAATTCTACAGGGCAGGGCGCGATTTTACAGAGAGCGTCAACCAGTAAACCGAAGTCTTTAATTTCGCCGTCAAGAATCCGGCACGGGCTGTCAGGCAGGTCTACGTCAACATCGGCAATATCGAAAACGCTGGCTTTATGAAACCCCAGAATCTTTTTAGTGGAACCGTCTGGCTGTTCCTGCTCCGTGACGTGCGGACAAATGATAGAAATGGCTTTACTGCCTTTTTTCACTCTGCCGTTCATTCGATTCCAGCCGGTCAGCGACTGTATCATCGTTGCGTCCGGACGCTGCGCGAAAATCAGCAAACGGTTGTTCACTGAATAATTAGGAAAGCGTGCACAGAAAGCCAGGTACTGCTTCCAGGTTTCCGTCTCGTACACAGCTTTGATACCTTCATCAAGTTGCTTAATCAAATCTTTTGTCTTCGTGCTCATATCTTGCTCCTTTCATTATGCTACGACTGAAATTTCGCCACGGTCATACATAAACAGATGATCAGACAGTATCTCACCCGACGAAATCAATCCGCGGTCACTGTTGATTGCCTTGATTACACGGACAATATCATCGGGCGGCAGCACATCAACGGGCGCGGCAAGCATTTCATGCACTGACGACGGGATAATGTAATACTTATCGCCAAACCGGTTACAGATATCGCGCTGTGCTGATTTGTTGAGGATCGCGCTTGCACCCATGCGCATGTTGTGATTTGATACGGCGACCAATGGTGATGCATCACACGGCAGGCCCAGTATGTCGTTAAGTGATTTTACGACATAGTCATCGTTGGTTGCAGCCTTCTCCAACATATCGATCGTCAGTCCAAAGCGATCTGCCAGATCGTATGTTACGGGCGCCCAGACCGTATCGTCTGTATCAATCAGGTCATCCACAAAAATGCCGTAGACCTTCCAGACGTCCGAGGCGACGTTAGTTTTTACCAGATCGTCAAATCTGCCCTGATAATGCTCAGACGATACCAGATAGCAGCGGATGCGAGACAACAGATCGCTCTTTGGCAATACGTAACGGCTGTTGAGATAATCAAATGCTAATTGCATAATTAAACGCTCCTTCGTTATATTTGTGATTTTGAGTGATTTTGAATCACTACTTCACCCGTTGCGGCGTATGCCGCTTTGGTTTTGATTTGCAATCGTTAAATATTGGGGTCTAACGCTCACCAGATTAAACGGAAAGGTGTTCATCCGTGTATCTGTGCCTTAAAATGCGTTACAGGATGTGTTTTTGCATTCCATAAAAGAAATCCGGAACCGTAAAATTACAGTTCCGGATCGCTATGTATAAGAAAGGAAGGTTTTGGTAAATTAAGCGGCGAAGCGTGCCGTATTGGTATGTGGATCGTACTTGCATCCCCATTCGCTCCACCAGTCCTCAGCGGTGTAAGTCTCCAAGCCCGGAAACAGCTTGACTGCATAAGTCAGTACATCAGTCAGGTTGACGTCCGTCTCCAGGACTGCCAGTTTGTCCCGGTACGATGCATTGAGCAGTAACTGGTACGGCAGGGGATTGCGGCGGCGTGCCGGTGACATGCTGTCAGCGTACCAGTAGCGGCAGATCGCCGGGTTGCCTTTGCCATCATCCTTTACGCCTATAATCATGCCGGGGGCGACCATATGTGGATCCGGGCCGTCGCACAGGGCTATCAGCCCGTGGCCGAGTGTTTGCCACGATGGATCCCCTGTCCATGTTCGCGGGGAACCGAACGGTGGGTTTAGAATCGGTGCTGCTGCGGTTGTTTTGTTGCGTCTGTTGTATATATTGTTCTGCATAAGTCTCACTCCTTACTGTTTGAGGGATACTGACGAAAAAACGTTGCGATGTGAGCCGCATTGTTATTCCCTCCTTTGCGTTGTTTTTATTTTCATTATTATTATAACATATTTTGACTAATACGCAACACTTTTTAATGATTATAAACCTTAAGAGTTTTCTAAAATAGATATATGACGATATATGATAATCGTAACGGCGGCTGGTTACAGAAAAGGAGGGCGGGGCGGGGCTCACCCAAACCTGCGATTGAAATTGTTAAACAATTATTTAAAATGTCAGACAATTTAAAGTTAGACATTACTAACCTATTTCCTCCCTTTTCCCCCATTTTCCCCCTTTTTACAGGCAAGGGAGGAGTCGCAGAGCCCGGAATTATACGGGTAAAATCATTTTTTCCTCCCTTTCCCCCCTTTGTAGCAAGTTATTTTTTATATATTTAATTTTTTTACATATATATAATAAGAAAAAAGGGAGGAAAGAGTGGAAAATGCTCGTAGAGCCCGGCAAATGGCTGTTATCGATTTCCTCCCTTTTTGTCGTAAGGGAGGAAAAAGGGAGGAAAAATCGCGCAGAGCCCGGCAAATGCTTGCTCTGTAATTCCTCCCTTTTTGGAAAATGGCTGCTCTGTGAGTAATAGCTTTTTTCTTATATTATTATACTATTTATAATTGTATACACAATTTGAAATCGAGGACGATCGCTGTCTGCTGTATCCGGATCCGGATGTCAGGACACATCCCCCTCCCCTTTGCTGTAAAACGGGGCAGGGGCGGCGTTGCGTCTCCGGCATTGCGTTCTGCTGTTGCTTCCCTGATATTCCCTCAAATTATGTGCCGAAATGCTCACCAGAATCAACGCAACGCTGTTTCCCGTGTAATTCTCCACTTTTTTTAAAACGAGACGCCTTAGAACGAACGTTTTGATATTTCTCCGCCCAGCCTGCATTACCCGGCTGTATCTCGTAATGTTCCCGGCTGCGTATTTGTCTTTTTGTCTTGTCTTTTAGGGCAGTGCAGCGTAGCGCGGCACCGGAGCGAAGCGGAGTAAGGGGGACCACCGGCTATGCCGGGCGCAACGCAAGTTGCGTCAGTCCCCCTTATGCCCTTTGTTACTCTTTATAAAACTTAGGCACCGCATAGGTGCCGAATTTTGTTTTGTCCCGGAATATGCGACGTAGAAACAGTTAACTGCCAAAACATTTTGCTTGCTCTGCGAAGTGACGCCGTGTCACATTTAGTGCTTTGCTGCCCGTAGAGCCCGGAATTATACGATACCCACAATTAACTGATTTTTCGCCGCGTGACGCAACTTGTCACTCCCGCTATTTTTACGATTTTTATTTATAATCTCTGTACTTGTGACCAAAAGTGGACCACTGCAGGGGCCAAAAACAGCCCACATGATGGTCCCAAAATGGCCCTCAGCATGGACCAAAAAGAGACCCTCACAAGGGCCAAAAGTGGACCACTGTGTGGCACTCATAAACACAACAATATATATTAAGATATACACATTCTGTAAAATAATTTAACATAACACTTGACATTTCGGTCAGAAAATGCTAAAATAGTAACATGGAAAAGTAGGGATACAGCTGGGTGCGATAATCGCTCCGCTTGGCTGCGTCCTTTTTCTTTCCCATAAACAACCTTCTCTCATAACTTTTTTTTACTCCTTTCTCAGCAAATGCCCTCGGTTCAGCCCACCGGGGGTATTTGCATGGAATGAATTGTGTTATGAAAAATAAAGGCTAGATTTTATTGATTTACATTGATTTATAACAAGATTTATCAATTTATATAAAGTTACGTGAATTTACATGAAAGGAGCCGTGCCGATATGCGTACCGTAAAAGTCCGACGCTGCGATGATTATACAATCCGTCTTGGCGCGGCTGGAGAAAATAACGCTACTCAAATAGTTTTTGACCTGTCCTGGCTGGGAGATACATCCGCCGGGACGGTTACACTGCTGCATCAGCGCAGCACAGATACCGCACCTTACCCTGTAGCCCTTGACGGTAATGTGTGGACTGTATCCAGTGTAGATACGGCGATCGCCGGTAAAGGCCTTTGTGAAGTCCAGTATATAGAAGACGATACCGTCATCAAGTCTCATGTATGGGAAACATCCGTTGCAGCGTCGCTCGGCGATCCGGTTGACGCAGATGAGCCGGAAGCTAACTGGCTTGCAGCCCTGTATGCCAAAGTGCAGAGTATGATTGATGATGCTGTAGACGATGACACGGTTGCGGCGGCAGTTGCCGCGTACATGGCGGACAATCCGGTTGACGAGGACACAATCGCGGACGCAGTCGTCGCGTACCTGGAAGCTAACCCCGTAACAATCGAAACGACAGACAAAGTAGAAGAAGATAACACGCTGCCCGTAACATCCGGCGGTGTATACACTGTGGTCGGTAATATCGAGGTATTACTTAATGCTTTATAATAAGAAAGGAGCAATCCATTATGAGTGTAGCAACAGAAATAACCCGGCTGCAGACTCTTCGCAACCGCCTGCGTACGAAACTGACGGCGATGGGACTGGCAACAGCAGCAGCGACATTAGAGGACTGTACAGACGCCGTGGAGGGCATTACAGATAACGGAGCGGTGAGCGGCACTATTTCCGCCGCATCAGACGTGTATACCGTCGCTGGTGGATATCATAACGGCAGTGGCACGGTGCAGATCGCCGCAGCAGAGCAGGCTAAAGTTGTTGCCGGCAACATCCGGTCCGGCGTAACGCTGCTCGGCGTAGAGGGTACTTATTCTGGTGAGGGGACGTCCCTGCAGTCTAAGACTGTAACGCCTACCACGTCACAGCAGACCGTTGCAGCAGATGACGGTTATGACGGCTTATCGTCCGTGACGGTCGAAGCAATCCCGGACGAATACGCGGTTGTATCCAGCGTAACGGCAACCGCCGATAATGTCCTGGCAAATAAGATATTTGTGGACAGCACCGGCGCGGAGACAGCTGGTACGATGACCAACAACGGCGCGGTAGCCGCAACGATTGACGGGCTTACCACGACATCGTACACAATCCCGGAGGGCTATCACAGCGGCACAGGCACTGTATCGCTTACGGACGATATCGAGACGGCACTCGCGGCGATCTAAGGGGGTAAGTAAGGAGTATGAGTATATCAGAGAGGATTGCGAACATTAACGCGGCGAAGTCAGACATTGCCGCGGCTATTGTCAAAAAAGGCGTTACTGTGCCGGATGACGCGAAACTGGCTGATTACGCGGCACTGATTGCACAGATTACGGCATCATCCGGGAGCGGCAGCTCATCTGGTGGAAGTACAGCTGCAGCGTCTGACGGCGACATCCGGTTTTTGGATTATGATGGCACTGTGCTGTATAGTTATAGCGTAGAAGAGGCGAACGCACTGACAGCGTTGCCGGAGCTGCCGGAACATGACGGACTGACGGCTCAGAGCTGGAATTACAGTCTGGAGAGTGTACAGGCGGCGACGCACGCTCTTGACGTTGGCGCAACGTTCATCGCGGATGACGGAAAAACGCGGTTTTACCTGCAGTTCGATCAGGACTTGCGGCTTGATTTCCAACTTTACTACAGCCAGTCTGTATCCGGAGGCGTGACAATAGATTGGGGCGACGGGAGCGAGGCCGAAACGTTATCTGGGACAGGCGTTGTTAATACAACCCACACGTATCCGGGTAAAGGCAGTTATGTGTTGACACTGGAGGTCACTGATGGGACGCTGACGCTGGCTAGTTGCAAAGGTGACGCCGATGACACAGATTGTAATGCGTGTGGTATATATATTAGCTCCGAAGATGAGGTCGCGCTTTGGGCGTTTGCGTACAGCGTTGCTATACGCAGAGTAGAGATAGGGGCTAACGTAGATCGTATTGATAATTACTATTTTTGCAAATGCCCTGCATTACGTACTATTACTCTGCCGGATGGTATAACGCGTATTGGGAGCAATGCTTTTTGGCAATGCTATACTCTTACGCACATTACTATCCCGGATAGCGTAACAAGCATTGGCAGTTATGCTTATAACCGCTGCAGCGCTCTCACAAACGTATCTATCCCGGATAGCGTAACAAGCATTGGCGGTTATGCTTTCTACAACTGTTATGCTCTTACGCACATTACTATTCCGGATGGCGTAGCAAGCATTGGTGGCAGTGCTTTCTACAGCTGTTATGCTCTTACGCACATTACTATCCCGGACAGCGTGACAAGCATTAGCAGTAGTGCTTTACGCGATTGCTATGCTCTGGCTGATATTACTATCCCGGCAGATGTGGTGTCTATCAGCACTTATGCATTTTACGATTGCTTTGCCATGGCAGCGTATTATATCATGGCTGACACGCCACCCACGTTGTCCAGCTCAAATGTATTTACGGGTATACCAGATGATTGTGTCATATATGTTCCCGCTGGATCTTTAGCGGATTATCAGGAAGCGACGAACTGGGCGACATACGCCGATTATATGCAGGAAATGGAAGCATAACAGAAAGGAGCAAATTGTAACATGGTAGTATCGGAAGAATATACGGTGCGCAACCGTAGTTTCATTCGCCGCTATTCGGATAGCGGCTTTTATATTACCTGCGACCAGACCGGCGAAGTCTATAGCGAGGCGGTTGACCTGCCGGACACGGAACGCACGTACAGCGAGACGGATGAACTTATCGCGGATGAGGAAGCAGAAGATGAATGACGCGCTGAAACAGCTTGAAGCAATCCGGGACGACTACCGCAACAAGATAGCCGCCCTGGATTATGCGATACATACGCTGCAGCAAATGCAGCAGGATTACGGTGATTGCGGTTCCCCCTATGTATCGGATTCGCGATACGTGACGCAACCGCAGCAACCGGAACCGCCGGAGATACCGAAGCCGAAGCACACAAAGAAAACGAACGCATATATGCCGCCACAGGATAAAGGCGGTATACGTACCGATATTTAACGGGGAGGTGACAGCTATGCCGCAGAGAACACCGGCAGAGCGTAAATGGACGGGGATCCGGCGCGACATAGACTGCCACGGACAGCCCGTAGAAGTGATATGTCTTGCCGATCTGCATATCGGAGACCCCGGAAGCAACCAGAAGAAGATAGATGAACTCATCCAGTCTGTAAAAGATAATGAAAACAGATACGCTATCCTGGGCGGCGACCTGATGAACACGGCAATAGCTAACAGCAAATCGGACAGCTATTCTGAACGGCTGAAGCCGTCAGAGCAGCTGGAGCGTTGCGCCGAGTTACTGGCGCCTATCCGGGATAAAATCCTGTGTATCGTACCCGGCAACCACGAGGAGCGGATAACGCGATCCGTTGGCGTAGATATGACGCAGATGTTAGCCCGTGAGTTAGAACTTGAAGACGTCTTCTGTAGTGACGCGGCTCTGTTATTTCTGCACTTTGGACTGGACAAATACGCACACACGCCGAGGACGCTGACATACAGCATATACTGTAATCATGGGAGAGGTGGCGGCAGAAAAGTAGGATCGAAGCTCAGCGCACTGCAGGAGTATGCAATGATTGTTGATGCGGATTGTTTTGTGGTTGGACACACTCATTTGCCGGCAAGTTTCAAACAATCCGTCTTCAAAGTGCGAAACAGCCAGGATATGGCGTCGTTACATGAGCAGCTTTTCGTCAATACGGCTTCGTCACTCACTTACGGCGGATACGGGAAGCGCGGCGGATACCAGCCCGCGAGCAATTCTTATCCCGTAATTACTTTGGACAACACAGAGCACCACATGACTGTAACTCTTTAATATATGAAATAGCAGACGTGACCGCTTGAAAAATCAGAACCGCACTGCAGCTTATGCAAGCTTCCCGAAAGGCAGTGCCAATACGAGGGAGTCCTGTAATTTTTCGAGCGGCGACACCTGCTATTTCTGTTTCTTCTTATATAAAGGACGGTGAACCTCATATGCCGTATAAACCTAAGAAGCCCTGTGCCTATCCGGGCTGCCCGGAACTGACAACCGGAAAATATTGCGATAAGCACGCACAGCAACGGGCGAAGGAATACGAGCAGAACGGACGGGACGAACAGCACAACGACCATTACGGGCGAGGCTGGCGAAAAATCCGGGCAGCGTATGCAAATGCACATCCGCTCTGCGAAGAGTGTATGAAGCGCGGCGTATACGTAAAGGCAGATGAGGTACACCACATCAAACCATTGAGGGACGGTGGCACTAATGCTCCGTCGAATTTGATTAACCTGTGCCGCAAGTGCCACGCCGAAGCACACGCAAAGCTTGGTACACGGTCACACAACAAAACAACATACACGTATGACGGGAAACGTTCATAAATGAGCGGAAAGAGACGGGTAGGGGTATTTCAATCTCTACAGCCTTTTCCTCGGACACCGACGCTCCCCCTTCGCGCACAAAATCGCGTAAGTTTTGAGGGGAATAGGCAGAAAACGCAGCAGAAACATAATAAAAGTGTGATGATTCCCACACAAAAACGGAGGAAAAACGGGATGACAATTACGGAAAAAGCGGTCTGCGAAGCGTATACCGGCATCTGTTTTTGCGCCGGTGATGATACCTGGGCGCGATATGCTTATGGAAAAAGACTGCTCGGCAGGCCGGTTTTTACTCACGAAATGAGCGATCCGGACACGCTCCAGCATATAAAGCGACTGGCATATCCCGACTTTGTAAAAATCTGCAGCGATCAGCCGTTAGATTTTGATTTAGAGAAGGAGTTACAGCATGAAATGCCCGTATCGTAATTTTGAAGAATGCCTGGTTGAGAAATGCCCGGCGTGTGAGTATGAGACGGTCGAAACTGAAAAACTGGCAGGTGTTCCCCCGTTTGGTGATTACGAACTCGGGCTAATGAGGGGCAACTGTTGGTATGAGAAGCAGACGACTTATAAATTTAAGGCTTGCGGTCTTGTAAAAAGCGGCGTGCAACCGGCTCCGCAGACTGTAATAAACAATGAAGTGAAGACGCAGACGAACGTAACAATCCGGAAGCGTGGGATGTTTTGACAGATAGCTATAGTGAGGTGATACAACATGGGACAGCGCGGACCGAAACAGGGCAGCGGAGGCAGGCCGAAAAAGGCTCTTGCCGATAAAATTGTTGAGGGGAACGCAGGACACAGGCCCCTGACTGTAATAGATTTTGGCGATAAGGCCGCAGACCTGGAAGGGCAGGATATGCCGAAACCGTCTGAATACTTATCGGCACCGCAGCAGGACGGCTCGAAACTTTGTGCTGCAGAGATTTATGAGAATACCTGGAATTGGCTCTCTGAACGCGGCTGCTCTGCTCTTGTATCTCCGCAGCTGATTGAGCGTTTCGCAATGGCAAGCGCACGTTGGATCCAGTGCGAGAATATCACAAGCAAGCTTGGTTTCTTGTCGAAGCATCCGACAACCGGCGCGGCTATCCAGTCGCCGTATGTTGCCATCGGCGATAAGTATTTGACGCAGGCTAATCGCTTATGGTCGGAAATATATCAGATTGTACGCGAGAACTGCACCAGTGAATACGGCGGTGCAGGACAGCAGGAAGACATGATGGAACAGATGTTGAGCAGGAAGAAAGGTTCATTTTAACAGATATCGATGATACCAGCAGACGGAGACGCCTGCTTTTTTATTGCAAAGAAAGGAGTGGTTCGCATGGCGATGCGTAAATTGAAGAAATACAAGCCTACTAAGTTCAAGGCGAAAACCTCCCATTATGACGCAGACGCAGCGGACTACGCCGTAAATTTTATCGAATGTCTCAGCCATACAAAAGGAACATGGGCTGGAAAGCCTTTTGAACTGATTGACTGGCAGGAACAGATAATCAGGGATTTGTTCGGTATTTTAAAGCCGAACGGATACCGGCAGTTCAACACTGCTTACATAGAGATACCGAAAAAACAGGGTAAGTCGGAAATCGGTGCTGCAATCAGTCTGTTGCTTTTGTGCGGCGATTTTGAGGAACGCGCCGAAGTATACGGATGCGCGGCTGACAGACAGCAGGCATCCATTGTATTTGAGGTTGCGGCGGATATGGTGCGTATGTGTCCGGCATTGTCGAAGCGGGTGAAAATCCTGTCTTCTCAAAAACGGATGATATACCTTCCGACGAACAGTTTTTATCAGGTGCTGTCTGCCGAAGCGTACAGCAAACACGGCTTCAATGTCCACGGCGTAATCTTCGACGAGCTGCACACGCAGCCGAACCGGAAGCTATTTGACGTAATGACGCAAGGCTCCGGCGATGCAAGAATGCAGCCCCTGTATTTCCTGATTACGACCGCCGGGACGGATACGAACTCTATCTGTTACGAAGTGCACCAGAAGGCGCAGGATATCATAGACGGGCGGAAGGTTGACCCGACTTTTTACCCTGTAATCTACGGGGCGGATCCAACTGATGACTGGACGGATCCGAAGGTCTGGAAGAAAGCGAACCCGTCACTCGGTATTACAGTCGGCATTGATAAAGTCAAAGCGGCGTGTGAGTCTGCAAAGCAGAACCCCGGCGAAGAAAACTCATTCCGGCAGTTACGCCTGAACCAATGGGTGAAACAGTCGGTACGCTGGATGCCGATGGAAAAATGGGATGCCTGCGCATTCCCTGTAAACGAAAAGGAACTGGAAGGGCGCGTTTGTTACGGCGGTCTGGACTTGTCGCAGACAACGGATATTACCGCGTTTGTGCTTGTGTTTCCGCCGCGTAATGAGGATGAAAAATACATCATCCTGCCGTATTTTTGGTTGCCGGAAGATAATCTCACATTGCGAGTGAACCGCGACCATGTACCTTACGATGTATGGGTACGGCAGGGCAAGCTGATGACGACAGAAGGCAACGTTGTCCATTATGCCTATATCGAGAAGTTCATCGAGAACCTGGGGAAGCGGTTCAACATCCGGGAGATTGCATTCGACCGCTGGGGCGCCGTGCAGATGGTACAGAACCTCGAAGGAATGGGCTTTACAGTCGTTCCCTTCGGGCAGGGGTTCCGTGATATGTCTCCTCCTACGAAAGAATGTCTCAAATTGACGCTTGAACAGAAGATAGCGCACGGCGGGCACCCGGTTCTCCGGTGGAATATGGATAATGTATTTATCCGGACAGACCCGGCAGGCAATATCAAGATGGATAAAGAAAAATCGACAGAGAAGATTGACGGTGCTGTTGCTGCTGTAATGGCACTTGACAGGGCTATCCGCTGCGGGAATCAGCCTGCCGAGCAGGTGTATGACCGCAAAGGGATTCTGTTTATCTAAAAGGAGGAACGGGATATGAGCATTTTATCCGGTATTTTTAAATCGCGCGATAAGCCGAAGGATACCACGGCAGGAAGCGCCTGGGTGTTCCGGTTCGGCAATTCTTCGGCTGACAAACTGGTGTCGGAGCGTTCATCGCTGCAGGTCGCGGCGGTATATGCGTGTGTGAGGGTACTCGCCGAGGCAGTGGCGCAGCTGCCGCTCCACTTGTACGAGTACAAAGACGCAGGGAACAAAGAAAAGGCTCTGGATCATCCGCTGTATTCCATTCTGCACGATGAGCCGAACCCGGAGATGACATCATTTATCTTCCGGGAAACGATGATGACGCACCTGCTGCTGTGGGGCAATGCATACGCGCAGATTATCCGGAACGGCAGGGGTGAAGTTGTCGCCCTGTATCCGCTCATGGCGAACCGGATGAAGGTTGACCGGGATTCTGACGGGCGGCTGTATTACGAATATACACTCAGCTATGACGAAGCTCCGCAGGTTAAAAAGGCGATCCTGAAGCCGTCCGAAGTGTTACACATTCCGGGGCTTGGCTTTGACGGCCTTGTTGGTTACAGCCCGATCGCCGTTGCGAAAAACGCTATCGGTTTATCCATTGCAACAGAGGAATACGGCGCGAAGTTCTTTGCGAACGGCGCGACTCCCGGCGGCATTCTGGAATATCCCGGTGTCGTAAAGGATCCGGACGCAGTACGGGAAGCATGGAGCAAAGGTTTCGGCGGAAGCGGCAACTCGAACAAAGTGGCCGTTTTGGAAGAGGGGATGAAATACACCCCGATTTCCATTAATCCAGACGAAGCACAGTTCCTGGATACCCGTAAATTCCAGATTTCGGAGATCGCGCGGATTTTCCGTGTTCCCCCTCATCTGATCGGAGACCTGGAGCATTCCACATTTTCGAACATTGAGCAGCAGTCTCTCGAATTCGTCACCTACTCTCTGCAGCCCTGGCTTGTACGCTGGGAACAGGGTATCAACCGTGCATTGCTTACGAGTGAAGAAAAGAAAACTTACTTCGTGAAGTTTAATGTTGACGGTCTTCTCCGCGGCGACTACGCAAGTCGTATGAGCGGCTACGCAACAGCACGGCAGAACGGGTGGATGAGCGCAAATGATATCAGGGAACTTGAAAACCTTGACCGGATCCCGGCTGAGGATGGCGGCGACCTGTATCTGATAAATGGTAACATGACAAAACTGGTTGACGCTGGCATTTTTGCCAATTCGTCAACTAGCTCAAATACTGGAAAGGAGGGAAATTCCGATGAAGAAGTTCTGGAACTGGAAAACCCGGAAGGTGACAAACCAGACGGGCGAACAGACCGAGGAACGGGTGCTGTACCTGAACGGGACGATCGCGGACGAAAGCTGGTTTGACGATGAGATCTCCCCTGAGATTTTCAGGGAAGAACTGAACGCCGGAACCGGTGATATCACTGTCTGGATCAACTCCCCAGGCGGCGACTGTATCGCTGCTGCGCAGATTTACAATATGCTCATCGAGTATAAAGGCCACGTTACGGTCAAGGTTGACGGTATCGCGGCATCTGCAGCAAGCGTGATCGCAATGGCCGGAACGACGGTTCTTATGTCGCCTGTATCTATGATGATGATCCACAACCCGGCGACAGTCGCGTTTGGTGATACCGCAGCGATGCAGCAGGCGATCGCCATGCTGGACGAGGTGAAGGAAAGTATCATGAACGCGTATGAAATCAAGACGGGCTTATCCCGCGCAAAGATTTCGCACCTGATGGACGCGGAGACCTGGATGGATGCAAACAGCGCCGTAGAACTTGGCTTTGCCGACGGTATTCTGAGCAGGGCAGAGGTTGAGGACATGGACGCTCCGACCGTCAAGAATGTTTACTCGGAAGCAAAGGTTACAGATTCGCTTCGTGACAAACTGGCGGCACACTGCAAGATTGAGAAACCCGTTGATAACAGACCGTCCGTAAGTGAACTTATGGGCCGTCTGGAATCTATAAAGAGCAACTTTTAATCAAACTCAAACAAAAAAAATTCAAGGAGGATTTTCATCATGACTGTTAAAGAACTGCGTGAGAAGCGTAACAAAGCGTGGAACGATGCGAAAGCGTTCCTGGATGCGCATACGACCGAGAACGGCACTCTGTCTGCCGAAGATTCCGCTACTTATGACAAGATGGAAGCCGATATCAAGAACCTCGGCGACCAGATCGCACGCGTGGAGCGTGCCGCTGAGATTGAGGCACAGCTGGCACAGCCGACCAGCAATCCGCTGACCGGTAAGCCGGGTGCATCCGACAACGGCAAGTCTGCCCGCGCTACGGATGAGTACCGTCAGGCGGCTATCACTGCCATCCGTACCAACTTCAAGAACGTTTCCAACTACCTGCAGACTGGTGTAGACGCTGACGGCGGCTATCTGGTCCCGGAAGAGTGGGATAAGCGGCTGATTGTCGGCCTGGATGACGCGAATATCATGCGTAAGCTTGGTACCGTCATCAAGACGACCGGCCTGCACCGTATCAATCTTGTGGCTACGAAGCCCGCAGCTGCTTGGATTGAAGAGGGTGGCGCACTGACCTTCGCAGATGACTCTCCGAAGTTCGATCAGGTTACGCTGGATGCGTACAAGCTGCATGTTGCAGTGAAGGTTACTGAGGAACTGCTCTATGATAACGCTTACAATCTGGAAGCGCACATTCTGGATCAGTTCGGCAAGGCTATCGCAAACGCTGAGGAAGACACTTTCCTGAACGGCGATGGTTCCGGCAAGCCGACCGGCGTGTTCACCGATGCTACTGTTGCTGATACTGTGTCTGAGGTTACTTCCGACAGCATCATCGACCTTGTGTACGGTTTGAAGCGTCCTTACCGTAAGAACGCCGTCTTCGTCATGAACGATACACTGGTTGCGTCTGTTCGTAAGCTGAAAGACAGCAACGGTTCTTACATTTGGCAGCCGTCTTATCAGGCTGGTGAGCCGGACACGATCCTTGGTTACAAGGTGTATACTTCTGCGTATGCTCCTACGACCGGCATCGCTTTCGGTGACTTCTCTTACTACAACATCGGTGACCGCGGCACTCGTTCTTTCGCTGAACTGCGTGAGCTGTTCGCTGGCAACGGCATGATCGGCTACGTGGCTAAAGAGCGTGTTGACGGCAAGCTGGTTCTGCCGGAAGCTGTGCAGGTGCTGTCTATCTCTGACGCTGGCTGAGACTAACTGAAAGGAGGATGCTGAGTTATGGCTTTAGTTTACCTGGATGAAGCGAAGACCTATTTACGGGTGGATAGTTCTGACGATGACGGGCTTATCAACATCCTTCTCCACTCTGCCTGTAAGCTGTGCTGCGATGTGGCACGGCTTACAGACGAGCAGTGGGCGGCTGTTAATGGCTGTCTCGAAGATACGTCTGAGGTGTATACAGACGAGCAGTTAGCCCTTGTCCGGGATATCATGCGTGTAGCTATCCTGTATGCGCTCGGCTATCTGTATGAGCATCGCGAGGAAGCAGACCATCACGGGCTGACAATCACTCTCCGCTCCCTGCTGTTTTCGATTCGGGAAGGAGTGTGTTGACGTATGAACATCGCACTCCTGAACGAACGGATCACATTCCAGAAAAATTCCGTTGTTGTAGATTCCATCGGGAACCACAAGAACGAATGGGCGGATTATTTCACCTGTTCCGCGTATGCGGCGATGCCGAACCGGCAGCAGAGTGAAAAGCAGGCTGCAGGCGTTACGGTATCAGACGACAATCTGAATTTTACCGTGCGTTACTGTTCCGAACTGGCCTGTATTGACAACACTCATTACAGGGTGGTTTTCCGGGATGAAAACTATAACATCACGTCTATTGACCGTATGAATTATCAGAATAAATCCCTGAAAATCGTATGTACGAAAGAGCGGAGGAATGAGTAATGGCAAGTGGTGTAAGCATTGACGACATGGCGAATGCCATTATGCAGGGCTTGGAGGAATACGCCGACCTGGCTACTGAGGACATGAAGGAAGCTGTCAAGAAGACCGCTTCGTCTGTCCGAAGCGAGATAAAGCAGAACGCGCCGGTTGATACCGGAGCGTACAAGAAAAGCTGGGCAACGAAAAAGACTGCGGAGAATTCGCAGTCGGTGACGTACACGGTGTATTCGAAGAACCGCTACCAGATCGCGCACCTGTTGGAAAACGGACACGCGAACCGGAACGGCGGACGCACAAAAGCGATTCCTCATATTGCACCCGCGGCTGAGAACGGTGAAGCACAGTTGAAGCGGCTTATTAATGCTGCCTTGAAAGGATAGGTGATGGACGATGACTCATGACGAAGTTCTGGCGATGCTGGATACAATCGGTATCCCCTACGCGTATGACCATTTCGCAGAAGGAGAGTCACCCGATCCGCCTTTCATCTGTTTCCTGTATCCGCAGGCAGACAATTTCTCGGCGGATAACATCGCGTATTTCAGCAGCAATGAACTGGATATTGAATTATATACGGATTATAAGAACCCGGAACTGGAAGAAAAGGTTGAGGCCGTTTTTACGGATAACGAACTGTATTTCGAAAAGTCTGAGGTTTGGATTGAATCCGAGAAACTTTATGAAGTGCTTTATACTTTCGCAGTGTAAAGCAATATGACAACCATAGAAAGTGAGGTATTTCATTATGGCCGATACAAATAAGGTGAAGTTCGGTTTAAAGAACGTCTACTACGCGAAGATCACGTTTGACGAGGATATGAACCCGACTTTCGCTACTCCCGTCCGTATTCCGGGTGCTGTGAACCTGTCTGTGGACGCAGAGGGCGAATCTGAATCCTGGTACGCTGATGACAGCGTGTATGTGGTTCTGACCGCAAACAACGGCTACAGCGGCGACCTGGAGATCGCGCTGATTCCGGAATCCTTCCTGACGGATATTCTCCATGAGGAACTGGATGACAACGGCGTGCTTATCGAGATGAATGATGTTGAGACGGAGCATTTCGCTCTTCTGTTCGAGTTCAACGGCGACAAGCACAAGACCCGCCATTGCCTGTATAACTGCACGGCTTCCCGTCCTTCTATCGAGAGTTCTACGACTGAGGATAAGAAGGAGCCGCAGACCGATACTCTGGAGTTGACGGCAACTCCGCTTGTTGACGGCAGAGTTAAGGCGAAGACCGGTGAGAATACAGACAGCACTGTATACGACAACTGGTTCAATGCCGTTTACGAGCCTACGACTTCTGAGGCAACCACGACTTCTGAGGAAGATGAGACTTCTGAGGAAGATGCAGGCTGAGTGAGCAACAACTAACCATTCAGGCGGGGTAATTTGCCCCGCCTGATTCTATTAAATGGAGGATATAAAGATGGCACTTACAAAGACGATCAATATTGACGGCGTTGAGACGAAATTCCGGGCAAGTGCGGCTATCCCGCGTATTTACCGTATTAAGTTCGGGCGCGACATTTACAAAGACCTGCGGCAGCTGGAGAAGAGCGTCGGTGAGAACGACCCGGAAAACAGCAATCTGGATATGTTCTCCCTGGAGATGTTCGAAGACCTGGCCTGGGTGATGGCGAAGCACGCTGACCCGACTATTCCGGACACGCCGGATGAGTGGCTGGAGCAGTTCAACACGTTCTCCATTTATCAGGTGCTTCCACAGCTGATTGACCTATGGGGCCTGAATACGCAGACGCAGGTAGAGTCGAAGAAAAATTTCCGAAAAGTAGCAGGGAGATGACAACTCCGCTGTTCCTGCTACGGTGTATCCAATTAGGCATATCAATACGCGATCTCGATTTACTGACGATCGGCATGGTGAATGATATGTTTGCGGAGAATTGCAATGACGACTATGACTATCCATTAGAAGCGACACAGGCTCAGATGGATAAGTTTTAAACCATAAAAAGGAGGTGGGGACAGATGGCGAACAGAATCGCCGGTATTACGGTTGAGATCGGCGGCGATACGACCAAACTATCGTCTGCTCTTAAAGACGTAAATTCGGAAATCAAAGATACGCAGTCGCAGCTGAAAGATGTCAACAGCCTGCTGAAGCTTGACCCCACCAACACTACGCTGTTGACACAGAAGCAGAGACTGCTCACTGATGCAATCTCTGAAACGAAAGAGAAATTAAAGACGCTGGAGACGGCGGCGGAACAGGCGAATGAAGCCCTCGCGAACGGCGATATCACGCAGGACCAGTACGACGCCCTGCAGCGTGAAATCGAAGACACGGAACAGAAGCTGAAATCTCTTGCAGAACAGGCTGCAGAATCGAATGAAGCTCTGCTCAAAATAGGCGAAGCCGGAGAAAAATTGCAGTCTGTAGGTGATGCCATCTCCGGTGTCGGCACGAAGCTTACATCCACCGTAACGGCGGGGGTTGTTGCACTCGGAACGGCAGCAGTCACTACGGCGGCAGATTTCGAGTCTGCAATGAGCAGCGTTGAGGCGCTGCTTTCTTCATCGTCTGAAGACCTTGACGGCGACATGGAGAAGCTGGAGACGGCGGCACGAGACGCAGGCGAAACAACGAAATTCTCTGCAACCGAAGCTGCTGAAGCCCTGTATTACATGGGACTTGCTGGCTGGGACGCGGATGAAATGGTTTCCGGACTCCCTGGCGTACTGAACCTTGCGGCAGCTGCGGATATGGATTTGGCGGAAGCATCCGATATCGTAACGGACTATCTGACCGCGTTTGGCCTGTCTGCGTCTGATTCTGCTGATTTCGTTGACCTCATGGCGTATGCCATGAGTAATTCCAACACGGATGTAACGCAGCTGGGCGAAGCGTATAAGAATTGTGCATCAACAGCACATTCCCTCGGTTACGATGTCGAAGAAGTCACTGCTGTATTGATGGCTATGGCGGATGCCGGTAAAAAGGGCGGCGAAGCCGGAACAGCCCTTAACGCTATTATGACGCGGCTTGCAACTGATACTAACGGTTGTGCAGCTGGACTCGCGGAATACGGTGTTAATATTTATGATTCCGAAGGGAATATGCAGAGCCTGACTTCCATTCTGCAGGGTATGTCCAGTGTATGGGGTACACTGACAGACGAGCAGCAGGCAAGCATGGCTAAGACGATCGCAGGTACGAGCCATTATTCGGCACTGCAGACCATCATGGATGCCCTGTCTGTTTCTTCATCTGACTATTCGGATCAGCTGTCTAATATCCAAGTTATTACGACTGACACGACTGCAGCCGTATCAGATGGCACGAGCAAGTTTTCCGAATATGCTGAAGGACTTTCTGAATCGTCCGGCACAGCTGAAAACATGGCTGAAATCATGCAGGACAACCTGAACGGACAGCTGACGATCTTGAAGTCGCAGCTGCAGGAACTGGCTATCTCGTTCGGCCAGGAGCTGCTGCCCGTCATAAGGGATTTTGTCAGCTGGCTGCAGAATCTGGTTGACGGATTTAACAACATGGACGAGGGTACGCGGCAGCTGATAATCAAGATCGGATTGATAGCTGCGGCTGTCGGTCCGGTGCTTATCATTATCGGCACGCTGATATCCTCTGTCGGTACGATCATGACATCGTTCTCGACTCTTGGGACGCATATTCTTAAAATCATAAATTATGCTAAGACCGGAACCGGTATCTTCGGAACATTGTCTAAAGCAGTCGCGGCTTTGTCAAGCCCCGTCACGGCGGTTATAGCAATCATCATTGCACTCGTTGCTGTATTTGCTGTTCTCTGGACGACAAACGAGGATTTCCGGAACAAAGTCACTGAAATCTGGAATAGCATAAAGGAATTCTTATCGAATACGATCGAGGCTATCAAGAATACGCTGACGAGTGTTTGGGAAGGAATCACGACATTCATCTCGAACGTGATGACCACGATACAGACTATTTTCTCTACTATCTGGAACGCGATTTATACCGTGGTTTCGACCATTTGGAACGCGATCTACACTGTAATCTCTACAGTTGTCAACACGATCGCCAATGTGATATCCACGGTATTCACTGGAATTTACACGACCGTTGAACCGTTGCTCACTGCCCTGCAGTATCTATTCTCGACGGTATGGCAGGCGATTCAGCTTGTTGTATCCGGAGCAATGGAAAAAATACAGTCCGTGATAACGTCCATAATGACGGCGATCAGCGGCGTATTTACTGATATCTGGACGAGCATTTCGACCGCTGTTTCGGATAAAATCACCGGGATTTACGATACGGTTACGTCCGTTTTCGGTTCCGTCGTGGATTTCATCACGGGGCTTGCAAGCTCGGCGTACCAGTGGGGCGCGGATATCATCGACAATATCATAAGCGGCATCACGGGAGGCATACAGAGTGTTGCGGACGCTGTGACAGGCGTTGCGGATACGATCCGCTCCATCCTGGGCTTTTCGCTGCCGGAAGACGGGCCGCTGTCTGACGCGGATGAGTACATGCCTGATTTCATGCAGTTATTGTCTGAAGGCATTACCGATGGTGAGGATGGCGTGCTTAGTAAGGTACGCTCCCTGGCAAGTTCTGTTAGTGGCGCGTTATCCAGCGGCTTATCCTTGCCATCACTCACACAGGATGCGACACTGGCAGTATCCGGCAGAGGCGGTACAGGGACGGCACAGAGCGCGGCTACGGCAACCACAACCAACCTGGGCGGCGTAAACATTACCGTCAACGGCTACGAAGCAAAAGATGATAAGGCACTTGCTAACACGATCGCAAACAAAATAAATGATATGATTCTTGTACGCAATGCGGTGTACAGATAACGGAGAGGAGCGTGATATCGCATGGCGCGACAGTATTTTACATTCAACGGGGAGACGGGGAAAGAGCATTCGCTTTTCCTGAAGGGGCCGGGGGTTTATGACTCCCCGGTTCCTGACGTTGAGGAAATAGCAATCCCCGGCCTGAACGGGTCTATCATGCGCAACAACTCCGGGAACGGCAGGAGACGCTATAACAATGTTGAAATTACGTATAACGGGCTTTTGTATGCAGATTTACCGAACAAGACGCAGGAGTTGAAAGCGTGGCTTTTATCCCCGGCGGTGTATTGCAAGCTGGAGGACACATACGACCCGGATTTTTTCAGGATGGCACAATGCGTGACCGACCTGGATTTTAACGTGACACGCAACAAGTGGGCGGAGGTTGAGATCGTGTTCTCGGCGATGCCGCAGCGGTGGAGCGTAGACGGGCAGACGGCTGTTTCCGTATCATCCGGCGACGTGTTGAAAAACCCGTATTACTTTTATGCGAAACCGCTCATTAAAGTGACCGGGAGCGGATCCGGTACGCTGACCGTGAACGGCACGACAATCACAATAAACAGTTTCCCGTCCGCCGGTTATCTGTATATCGACTGCGAGACGCAGCAGGCGCATGATTTAACCGATTACTGCAACGACCTGATTCTCGCAGAAGATTTTCCGGTTCTTGCGCCGGGAAGCAATACAGTGACCTATTCCGGGGGCGTATCGGCGGTTGAGATTACTCCCCGCTGGTGGACACTGTAACAGGAGGGCGGTGATTTCTGATGATTCCATGCCTGTATTCTAAGAGCGAGACTGCGTTTGACTCAAACGGCATCGGCAAGCTGTATGATTGCATTTCCTGTAACGTAACTGAAAAGCGAAATTCCAGCTATGAACTGGAAATGGAATACCCGGCTGACGGGATCCATGCTGAGGGTATAGTGGAGGATGCGATCATACTCGCGAAACCAGCATACGGTAAGCAGAGCCAGCCCTTTTACGTGTATAAAATTACAAAGCAGCTGTCCGGTGTATTACAGATTAATGCACGGCATATCAGTTACCGTCTGAATTATAACACGGTATCCCCTTTCACGGCAAGCAGCTGTGAAGAAGCTATGTCACAAGTCGGTTCCTCTGTATCCGTTGACGAAGGATTCACGTTCGAGACGGATATTGATTCGGATGCGTCTTTTACACTGTCAGCGCCCGGACTCGTCAGATCGTGTATTGGTGGCAGCAGCAATTCACTTATATCTGTGTACGGCGGTGAACTGGAATGGGACCGGTTTAATGTGATTCTGCACCAGAACCGGGGTGCCGATAACGGCGTCCGGCTGGCAGAAGGTAAGAACCTGATTGATTTGTCCGCTGCGTCTGACACAGACGATACAATCACGGGATATCATCCGTATTGGTCTGGTACAGATGATGACGGCAATGACCTGTATGTGGAACTGTCCGAAAAGGTTGTCGTTCTGGATTCGTCTGCTGCGTACCAGAAGATCGAAGTGCTGGACTGTTCCTCTGAGTTCGATGATGAGCCTACGGAAGATGAGTTGAGGGAATATGCGGAAGCGTACCTGGCAGAGAATGCAAGCGATACGCCCGCTATTGATATAAGCGTTGATTTCGAGCAGCTGACAGACGATGAGATATCGGCGGTTGAGGGTGTCAACCTGTGCGATACCGTTTATGTGCATTCGGCTAAAGCCGGTGTTGATATCTCCTGTAAAGTCACGGAGACGGCGTGGGATGTCCTGCTGGAAAGATACAGCGGCATCACGCTGTCGAACGCTGAGGACAAACCGAAAAACCAGTCGCTGGAAGATACTCTCGGAAGCATTTCTGATACCGCGGATTCTGCATATGACGCAGCTACAAGTTCATCCGGAAGTTCCAGCAGCGATACCGGCAGCAGTTCCGGCGATACAGAAAGCGGAAGCTGCAACATGGTTATGATTGAGGTCAAGGAAGAATCGTTTGAAAGTTACAACTATCTGTACCTGTTACGCGAGAACGGCACAGGACACACAGTTACATCGCCTACTGATTGGTGGGTATTCATAAGGAACCAGTATATTACGGTTCCAGCGCCCGGATTGTGTACCAAGATGGATGCAAACTCGGAAAACGGCACACCGATGACTTTTACAGTCAACCTCATGTGCTGCATAGTGGATTTCAATTACTGGCCAAGCACATCAAGCCGTAGTTATTCGCCGGTTCCGTTCACAGCATGGTGGCAAGATGATGAGACGCTCGTCCTCGAATCTTCGTACGGAAGCATTTACTGGTACCGGAGCGGTTCGGAAACCATCCGGTGCCGGATCCCGCTTACGGCATACCAATCTGACAGCACGATAACATCAAAACGCAGGACGCTGACCCTTACAGCATCCGGTGGCATTTATATCGGCACATGGGGCACTGTTACAGCAGCGTCAGAATAGGAAGGCAGGTGATAAGTAAATGGACACATTGCAGATGGTTGTGACGGTGCTGACTGCGGTTCTTGCTTCATCCGGCTGCTGGTCTGTGATTTTGTATATCGTACAGAAGCGCGACAAGAAGAAGGACACGAACACGGCGGAAAAGAAGATGCTCCTCGCCCTTGCACATGACCGGCTGTATTACCTGCTGGGCGATATTCTGACGGAACAGCAGGACGGGAAGCGGAAAGGCGTAACACGGGAAGAGTTTGAGAACATCAAAATCTTGTATGACGGTTACAAAGGACTCGGCGGAAATGGTACGTGCGAAAGACTCTATAAAGAGGTCGAGAAACTGCCGACCGTATTCTCGCATGAACACGACCATGAGGAACACTGACAAACCTGTGGCGTATAATTACTATACGCCGCGACACATTCAAAAAGGAGGCTATCTATTATGAGTAAGACTGATATTATCAGGAAGCTGACATCGCGTAAGTTTTGGCTCTCGGTTGCATCTTTCGTCACTTTGATTCTGACCGCGAACGGAGCGAGCGACAACACGGCGGCACAGGTTACGGCTATCATTATGGCGGGTGCAACGGTGCTGGGGTACATCCTCGGCGAAGGGCTGACGGATGCTGCAGGGATTGCAAGCGCAACGGAGACTGCAACGGAGACGGCGATCACTGAGGAAGATATGAATGATGAGGACGACAGCACAACGGAAGGAGTAGGCTGATTTATGAACATTATAGAGAGCATTATGACGAAAAACCCGTGCTATACAGCAGGGAAGACTATCACGGTAAAGGGCTTGATGCTCCACTCTGTAGGATGCGCACAGCCGAAAGCCAGTGCGTTTATTAGCAGCTGGAACAGCGCAAGCTATACGTCTGCCTGCGTCCATGCTTTTATTGACGGCAACAGCGGCGACATTTACCAGACGCTCCCGTGGAACCGCCGGGGGTGGCACTGCGGAAGCGGCACAAGCGGATCGGGCAACAATACACACATCGGGGTTGAAATGTGCGAGCCGGGGTGTATCACATACACGAGCGGCGCAAGCTTTACCTGTTCAGATACCACAACGGCAAAGGCGGTAGCGAAGCGTACATACGAGGCAGCGGTTGAGTTGTTCGCGTATCTGTGCAAGGAGTACAGCCTGGATCCGACTGCTGACGGTGTTATTATTTCTCACAAAGAGGGATGTGCAAGGGGTATCGCAAGCAACCACGGAGACCCGGAGCATTTGTGGACGGGGTTAGGCTTGACTTACACAATGGACACATTCCGGGCAGCGGTAAAGGCGGCAATGACCGGAACGACAGCGGCGGCGGCAACGGATACGGCGGAAGAGGCAACGACCGGAACCACGATCGACAAGTCCGACCTGCCGACCGCGCCGTTTAATGTTCGGGTACTGGTGGACAATCTGAACATCCGGAAAAGTGCATCAAGTTCCGCGGCGGTAGTCGGACAGACCGGCAAAGGAACGTTTACCATCACCAAAAAGAGCAACGGCTGGGGCAAGCTTAAGAGCGGAGCCGGGTGGATTTATCTGTTGAACACTGCGTATTGTGTAGTGGTTACAGATACAGCAGCAGAAACCACGGAGACAGCGGCGGCAGCGTCTACAGAGTATCAGGTCAAGGTCTCGATCAGTAACCTGTGTATCCGTAAAGGTCCGGGTACGAATTACAGCAAGACCGGGAAATACACGGGCAAAGGTACGTTCACAATCGTCAAGACACAGAGCGGCACCGGCTCAACGGCAGGCTGGGGCTTGCTGAAAGCGTACGAGAAGAACGAGGACGGCTGGATTTCGCTGGACTACGCAACCAAAGTGTGAAACTGAATATATGAGAATTCCCCCGGTGTATCTGGTATGTTCCAGTGTATGCCGGGGCTTTTTTTATTTCTGGAAATTAGTCTACATTGAATGACAGATTATCGTGTGCAATCATCCGATATTTTAGGATGTCCAGAATGGCTGTACGATTCATGTGCTGCCAGTCGTAAGTTACCATGGAGTCCAATGCACCGAACTCAGCGGGACCGTAATAGTCGATCGCTGCAAGGGCAAATTGTATGGGATCCGGACTGATTACGTCAAGACTGGCATAGCTGCAGACCGCAGGCTTATCAATCCAGTCATCCGTGATATCGACGGTCAGTTCCGCGAATAGGTAGGTGGCTTCCAGATTCGGATACGGTTCGCAGTAAATGACGCTGATCTCTGTATCCGAATGTTCGGAATCGACAAGCCTGCCGTGCTGGAAGAAGTGGTAGTCGCCGTAATTCACATACATGATTCGTTTTCCCTTTCTGCACTGTTTTTTTCGGTGCTTATTTCAGCTATCTGAAATAATTTTTCTTCGATTCTGCGTAACAGTCTGCTGCCAGTTGCATAGCGGTGGCAAAACCTGCGCGGTAAGCGTTTTGCTGCACTTCGTCAATGTACTCAAACAGTTTCGCGTCAAACTCTTCGGAAATTGTTGCCAGGTACGGCTCCAGTGCTTTTAGCCTTGCAGTTGGCTGCGTACGTCTCGCATTATAGATTTCATAGTGATCGTCAATCAAATTGCGCTTCTCACAGCTGTCTGTTTCATTCATATGATTTTTCTCCTTTGCATTGGGCAGTTAATCGTGACGTAATTGCACCCGGCGCGGTTTTTGCGCTTTGATTTTCCAGGTGTATCTTTATTGCGTAAAATACGGGGTATGAAATGCAGAAACGGAACATTTCCTGAAGATATTTTGATTCAATGCGGTGTTTTTTGAACACTGAACAAAAACATGCTCTGTAACGCGTCAGAACGTCATTTGTTGAGGAATTGGACGGTTGAACCCCGTTCCGTTTAATCTGGTGAACGTTTGGGGCAATATTTAACGATTCAGAAAGACGCGAACAGCAGGGGAAGAGTATGGCGGCGAGAGATACGGGCAGGATTGCCGGGGAGATGGAAAAGTCGCCCCACATAGAGCAGCCATTTTACA
>JAJBVE010000017.1 GCA_020859995.1 Clostridiales bacterium | reverse complement strand
CACCCGGGAGTTCCTCCTCGGTGGTGACGTCAACCTTGCTGATCTTGACGGAGGTAATATCGTTTGTGAATGTCATCGCCGTATCGGTGTACTCTTTTCCATCAACGGTTGTTGTAAGCTTCAGAGTTCCATCGCCGTTGTCTGCTACCTCCACTGTTACCGTATAGATTGTGTCATCATAGAGGTATCCGGTTCCGGTCTGAGTTTTTTCACTTACCGTGTAGGTGAAGGTTTTACCGATGTCGGACTGCGTATAGGTCAAAGCACTGAAGTTGATTGATCCGGCTGTATCATTCTTTACCGTTTCAAGCACGTTGCCGTCAGCGTCTTTCAATTCGAACTCAAACGTTCCAAGTTCGATGTCTGTACGCGACATAGCCTTTGATGCTTTCAGAATCAATTCGGCGTCTGCTGTTGTGTAGGTATTTTCAAACGCTACAGCCACAGCCGTCTCGCCATTCTTCTGAATGCCTGTCACTTCCGCTTTCAGGCTTCCTGCCTTGTTATCGGTTACTGTCACAGTTACAGTGTATACGCTCTCATCATAAGCGTAACCGTTCTGTCCGCCATTTACCTCAGAAATCTGATAATAGTAGGTGCCGGACTGTGCATACTTAATTACCGGGAAGGTAATTGTTCCGCCCGCGTTGTTTGCCGCGCTTGCTGTGTAGCCTCCTGCAACTGCCTCACCTGCCGCATTGACTTCCGTAATAGCGAATGTGAACTGGCCATCCTCAAGTGTCCGTCCACTCAGGGTCTTTGTTGCTTCAAGAACAATCTGGCCGTCCGCAGCATAGGTGTTGCTGAATGCCATTGCGCTCACTGCACCGGTCTTCGAAGAAACAATGCTCTTCTCAACATTCAGCGTGCCGTCTCCATTGTCCGCTACCTTTACAGTTACAGTGTAAACTGTGTCGTCATAGGTGTAACCCGCGTCTCCGTCGTTTACTTCCTTCACGGTGTAGGTGTAAGTCTTGCCAGCGTCTGTCTCATCATAGCCGTCAACATTTGCAAACGTCACCTTACCGTCCGCATCGTTGGTTGCTGTAACTGCCGCTTTCAGCTTGCCGCCTTCCACCGTGAACTCGAACTGTCCGGCCGTCAGAGGCGTCTCGGCCGTGGTCAGGGTCTTGGTCGCTTCCAGGTCCAGGCTGCCGGTTGCGGTGTAAGTGTTGCTAAATACCACTGCATCGGCGGTCACACCGTCCTTATCAATGCCAGCAACTACTGCATTCAGGCTGCCCTTTTCGTCATCTGTCACCTTCACGGTCACGGTGTAAACACTGCTGTCGTATCCATATCCGCTCTGGCCGTCATTGGTCTCTGTAATCTTATAATAGTAGGTTCCAGATTTCTCATAGGAGATCACCGGGAAGGTAATGCTGCCACCTGCGGTGTTCTTCACGGTTGCGGTGTAGCCATTCGCTGCCACTGCGCCAGTCGCATCCACTTCTGTGATCGTGAACGAGAACTGATCCGCTGCAAGCGTCCGACCGGTCAGGGTCTTGGTTGCCTCGAGGACAATCTGGCCTGCTGTAGTATACTTGTTGCTGAATGTCATGGCTTCTACCGCGCCGGACTTTGAGGATACAATGCTCTTTTCCGTGCTCAGTGTGCCGTCTCCGTTGTCCACTACCTTTACCGTTACTGTGTAGACTGTGTCATCATAGGTATAACCTGCATCTCCGTCGTCTACTTCCTTCACAGTGTAGGTGTAGGTCTTGCCAGCGTCGTTCTCATTATAGCTGTCAACATTTGTGAATGTTACCTTGCCATCCGCACCGTTGGTCGCTGCGACTGCTGCGGTGAGATGGTCACCTTCTACTGTAAAAGTGAACTGTCCAGTTGTCAGCGGTGTCTCGGTCGTGGTCAGGGTCTTTGCTGCTTCCAGGCTCAGGCTGCCGGATGCGGTGTATATGTTCGTGAAGTTTGCCCCCGTATAAAGGCCGCTTGTTGTCTGGTCGGCACTCAGACCCGTAACCGCCGCTGTGAGCTGTCCGCTTCCGTCATCCGTTACCTCCACTGTCACCGTATAGTTCGCGTCTGAGTAACTGTATCCCTGCGCGTTTCCTGTCTCTTCGGTGATCGTATAAGTATGCGTCCCCACCGTTTTATAGTTGATCGATGTGAACCTGAAGCTTCCCTCGCCGGTCGTTGTCACGGTTTCCAACTCTGTTGAGCCGCTGTTCGTTATCTCTGTCAGCTTGAACGTGAATGTCTCATTACTCGTCACTCCGTTCGGCAGGCCATTGATCGTCTTCGTTCCGCCGAACTGCACGTTTGTGGAGCCCGCGGTATACGTGTTCGTAAAGTTCGCTCCCGTATAAAGGCCGCTTGTTGTCTGGTCGGCACTCAGACCCGTAACCGTCGCTGTGAGCTGTCCGCTTCCGTCATCCGTTACCTCCACTGTCACCGTATAGTTCGCGTCTGAGTAACTGTATCCCTGCGCGTTTCCTGTCTCTTCGGTGATCGTATAAGTATGCGTCCCCACCGTTTTATAGTTGATCGATGTGAACCTGAAGCTTCCCTCGCCGGTCGTTGTCACGGTTTCCAACTCTGTTGAGCCGCTGTTCGTTATCTCTGTCAGCTTGAACGTGAATGTCTCATTACTCGTCACTCCGTTCGGCAGGCCATTGATCGTCTTCGTTCCGCCGAACTGTACGTTTGTTGTCAAGTCTTTTTCATTGGTCACGTCTACTGTCTGACCACCCTTAAAACTATGCCAATTAGTAAAGTTCAATGTTGACAAAGCACTTTCAATTAATGAATACGAATTTCCTGGCAATACAAAGTATGTTTTAGTAGAATCAACTTCATACCCATTCGGAGCTTTTGTTTCTACATAATAATATAGAACATCACTTTGTAACTTTTCATCTGATGAGTATGGATCATACGAAAATGTCAGGACTCCTTTTTCATCCGTTGTCTGCGTATCTACTAATACACTGTTAAAATCTCCATTAACATCTGTGCTAAATACGTAGACTCCACTTTCCATTGTGTATGTTACTCTATACAGTTCAAACTCAGCTCCTGAAAGAGGAGTCAGGCTTTCACTGATCTTTTTAATTGTGATGCTTTTTGCTGATCCACCAGCTGATGCAGTGGATTCTACAACTTGTACTTCTTTACTTCCCGTTGTAGCCGTTATGACAGTCCCACTAAGAGATACGCTATTCGAAACTCTAATCCATGAACCATTAGTAGCTGTTGGATCATTAGGTGTTGCTTCAAATGTAATAATTACATAAGTAGCGTCCGGAATCGTGAATGACAACAGTCTGGTCGCACTATTATAAGAAACAGTATAATCTGTAGAACTCAGTGCCGCATTCGTTTTTCCATTAGTTACAGTAATGCTGTCTGTTGCCAATGTCAATATCTCATCCAGATAATCTTCTACTGTAATGGTTGTCCCATTTGGATCCAAATCCACACCGTCAGCATTTACTTTGATTGTATATGTCACGTTCGTGGTATTACCACCAATTGTGTTATCATACTGGCTAAATTCCTTAGACAAGAATGAACTATTACTTATACTTCCTTCAGCCGTATCTGATCCTTTTTCGGTATTTCCCTGTTTTATAGTAACTGTGTTACTATAAGATACAGACTCACCATTCAAGAGCCTTGATATTACAGTGGTATCTGTAACTTTTGTTTTGTATTTAATTGTATATGTTTTCGTGCCAATGTTTGTTAACGTATACGTTAGCGTTAAGCCACTTATTGTAGGGTCATCATAGTTATGGTACCATTCAGTCCAATTATATACATCTGAGGAACCCGATATATACTCCAATCCTGACGGCAACGTATCTATCACCGTATAATTATTCGTACCATAATCGTCTCCATTGGGATTAACAGTGATTTCCCATGTAGCCACATATGCGTTCACATCACTATCCCATGTAAAAGTCGTATCTTTTTTAGAAATGTAAACCGTCTTGATCAATTCACAAGTGTCATAATCTTCGTCCTCATAAGTCTTTCCCTCGTACGTATAATCGACTTCTGCACCATTATAGTAAGAGTTAGTCCCAGATGAAGCAGAATCCTTATCATATACAGTTTTATAAGTAATAACTACATTTTTCGACAATTCCACATTAAAAGTAATCGTAAGATAAGCAGCATAACTCCTATTATCTACTGCGACTGTATATGCTGTACTATCAAGCGGAGTGCCATCTTCGTATTCAACCTTTATAGAATTCTCGTCAAAGGATCCTTGTCCATAATTAAGATAATCTGAAAATGTTACATTGCTAATTGTGCTCCCACTTGTCAACGAGTCTATATCAATAACCGCTTTCCAAGTAGCAGTAAACGCATCGTTATCAACAGCAGTATTCTCTTTATCTAAAATTCCTTTTACTTGAGCTGATCCCGTAGCAGTTACTTCTGTGCCATCATCATCAGTCGTAGTCGCGTTATTGGTAACACTCAACGCTGTGCTATTCGCATCTACTATTGTTTGATAAGTAATCGTGTATTTACCATAATCATCTGTATCTGGAAATGTTACAGTAAAACCACTCACTGTCTGGCTGATTGTCACAGATGATGTGCAATCGGTTCCACTGGAATCAGTAACCTTTATGGTGCTATAATCCACAGTCTGCCCCGATCCAATGGTATCTGTAATCACCTTCCCTTTCAGATTTCCTCTATAGTTTCCTCCGTTTACTGTAATCGTCCAATCTACTCTGGTATCACTTCCGCTGCTATTTTTAGAACCAGATTTATTAATCCAGCTCTTAGTCATATCAACGGTTGACGATGTATCATTTTTATGTGAATTATTATTGAATTTCCAGGTCCAACTCGCCGTATTTTTATTCGCGATGTTATCAACGATCTCATCAGTTACGTTTACATCATAAGTAATGTAATATGTTCCCATCGATAACGAACCTATCGTAACTGTTGCCGTTTGCCCATTAATAGAAGTGCTCACACCTGAACTCGAACCATTAAGCGCAAAAGATCCATCTACAAAAGAAAAATTACTTCCTAATTCATCACTAAGTACGAGATCTGTCACATCAGCATCAAGTACCAACTTAATAGTAAATGTGATTGTTCCATCATCATTCTGCACATAAGTTTTTGAACCTTCAACCGATCCATCCTCGAAATAAAGTGTCGTATATGTTCCCGTCCCCGGAAACATAAATGTTGTAGATGTCGTGTTACTTATTTCCTCTGTATTCGCAGAAGCTGTTATAGTGAAAGTTCCTGTAATATCACTATTATTCTCCAAAAAACTGTCATACAAATAGAAAGTAAGGACATTATTAACTACTGTATAAAAGCCAATAATAGAGTTATCAACTTTTGATGTAACATACCCCACTGCATAATCTACGCTTACCGTATTCGGCAACGTATATGTAATGTTTGTTTCATTTGCAATTGAATTCTTATAAGCATTTAATATTTCATAATCAATTACAATATAGAAAGAATCATCACGTCCCAATGGATTATTTGCAGTAATCTCATTCCCATTTATATCAGTCACGGTAATAGTCATGTCCTGAACGATATCCGTGAGATTCACTGGTGTGGAAGCTGCTCTCGATGATCCTAACAATACCTCAGTAGAAAAACTATCCTGCGTAAATCCCATTGCCGTCACATCGCCGTTCGCGTTGACATTGACATAGTCAGTCACGACCTCGGCTTCGCCGCTGTCCGTAACATGAACGACTTCCGTATCGACAATTTCACCAGTAAGTCCAAGATCAACTGCCGAGCGGAATACCATGCTCACGCTTACGGTACCTGCTTCTGGTTCAACTTCTTCGCCATTGGACAGGAAATAAACATCGTACATCACATACGCTGTTTCAACGTTCTCTTCATTCAGTCCAAGCTCACTCCCAAGCTGGCTCTCAATCTTGCTGACTGCTTCGTTGTACTCATCGCTGCCCGGCTCAATGTAGTCTGCCTTCAGCTCCGCGTCCTGCGGCAGGTTCGCTTCTTCGGAAGCTGTCGCTGTAATCACGACGCGGCTGTCCGAATAAGTAAAGGAAGTCTTCGGAGCTTCGGTCTCCGTTTCAGTCTCCGTCTCTACCTCGGTCGCTGCTTCTGTTTCGATCTCAGTCTCTGCTTCGGCCGCTGCTTCTGTCTCGGCCTCGGTCTCTGCTTCCTCCGAAGTTTCATCCTCAACTGCTTCTGTGACACTCTCGCTCTCAGATTCGGTGTCCGCAGAAGTCTCTGCCTCAGAGTCGGACGATGTTTCAGCTTCGGTCGCCGCTTCTGCTTCGGTCGTATCTTCCGCTTCGCCTGCTTCCGCTGCTGTCTCTGTCTGAGCTTCGGATTCTGCCGTGGACTCCGAAGCGTTCTCGGACTTGGCGGCTGCCTCTGTCGTTTCCGCGGTCGCTGCGTCTGACACCGCCTCCGTCACGTTCTCTGTCACGGCTTCGGTGGTATTGTTGTTTTCGTTCTGGGTATTGTCTGAAGGAGTTTCTTCTACATTAGAAGAGGTCTCCGATGATTCCTGTGCCGCATCGTCTCCGGATGCCGCGGTTGTGTCCGCTTCTGTGGCGGGTGCCGCGTCCGTTTCGGATGTGCTTTCTGCATTCGTGCCGGATCCGCTCTCCGCTTCCGCGGCGGCTGCGGTCTCCGCCTCCGTTTCAGTTACGGAGGATGCAGAAGTCTCGACCGCAGTGGTGTCTGCCGTCGTTTCCTCTGCCGATGCAGATGTGGCAGGCTCTGCTGCCTCTGTATCAGATGTGTTGTCAGAATTGATTTCTGCCGCTTCTGTGACGTTCTCCGTCACGGCTGTCTCGGCGGCCAGTGTGGTGCCGTCGTCAGCGAGTGTGGTGATCCCAGCCTGCTGGAATACCATAGCCATAGATAAAACTATAGCCAGAAACCGCCCCCCCGAGATGATTTTTTGCCTCTGAACATACTTTTTTCCCCTTTCTTTTTCAAGGAATGCCGCGCCTTTCGGGGCTGCTCCCTTTTCCGGAACCGGCCTCTTATCAACCGGCGTTCCTCTGGTTCTGCTTTTGATGGTGCTGTACGTCTTACAACGCTTGATCTTTTCGGTTTCTTTGCCATATAGAGACACTGATAGCCGGAAAGATACTATTAGCATCATCATAAACCGTCCGAAGGATTTTTGCAACACTATTTTCATCATTTTTTCAACTTTTTTTGTGCGTTTTATACGAACTTAACGTTTTCGCAGTTACGAAATTTGTTAAGTTTTTGTGGATAAGTCAATTTTTTTCCACAAGGGCTATCCGCTTTGCTGTAAAGTTTTCCACAGGCATGCTTTTTACCTCATTTTCATCCCTTCTTAGTTATGACACGCTCAAAACACGCAGATTCTGCATATAAAAACCCCGCCGTTCTTTTCACTTTGAGCGTGAAAAAAACGACGGGGTTTTACCGTATTCATTTGGAAACGTAATATGGCAATTACTGCTGTGCTGGTTTCAAACCATTTTGCCGGACTACACCTTCTCCAGAGTCACCCTGTTTCCGCAACAGAGCATTTAATTGCTCCTGGAGACTGTTAGCTCTCCGCTCTGCTGCCTCCGCTCTGCGGCGCTCTCGTTCGGTATTCACCCGCTCCTCCTCTCGTCCTACTGCTATCCCCTCTGCTATTCCTTCTTGCTTTCCTTTATTTAGAATTGTCCATGCCTCGGTTTCGATCGCCTTTCCTCCCATAACTGACTGCACTCCTTTCACAATATTCTTATAATGTCTGGCCAGATTTTCCGCTACTATCCTGCAAAGTTCGATAAGTGTCCGCCTATAGTATTCATCCAATTCACCGCTGGCAACTTTTTGGGTCAGATGCGCTCTGATCCTCGCGTAATCATTTACGATGCTCTCAAGCAGTACCGGATCCTGATTATATTTCTTAAGCATCCCCTGGTCAAAACGAAACAGGTAAAACGGGAATAAAATCAACAAGTCCTTATTGATCATCTCGTCAAGTGTATAGTCCTTCAGCTTCATCACAAATACATCCAGCGAAAGCATCCCCGTCTGCGTCCCGAACTCCATGCTCATTTTGTCCGGCGTTTTTTTCGTACTTCTCAAAAACAGCACCGCGCAGTTTGGGAATTCCACTCTCAGCACTTTTCCATCCGTAACCATATGTTCTCTCGCACACAGGAGGGCGTACTCAAATATTCTGGCCAGAATGCTGTCATCCGGCCTGGTCTGCTCCTCAACCAGAAATCTCTTCGTGACAATCCCTACAATCTCGAAGCTGGAATCTGCTGCGCGTCTGGAAGCACCTCCGCTCCGTTCTTTCAGCATATGTACATCTTTTGCGAATACAACCTTGTCATCTTTAGTAAAATGCTCACCAAAAATCTCATTAGCCAATGGTATAAGGAGCTGCGGACAATAATCCAGCATCGTCCGATATGCGTCGTCATACGGATCACCCGTACGCTCCTTCTGTTCTTCTTCCAGAACCACTTCCGTAATGGGCTTTTTGCTCAGAATTTCTTTCGATATACGTTTCTCTTTCGTAGCCTTTTCTGCTGCGTTGGCGCAGATAATTCTGTAAGCTATAATATCCACCTCATCTTTCCGAATTTTCCAGATCGCTGCTCCCTCACGGGACAGCCATTCCATTTTCTGCTTAATTCCACTTTCGACATATTCTACCATAAAAAAGCAAGCCTGTCATCCACTTTGTTTAAATTTATGCAATGTTTTTATTTGATTGTATATACTTGTATATTGCTCATTGAAAATTTGTGCAATCTTCACAATAATTTATATGTATTTCAGCATTGCAATTACATCCTATAATTAAGGAACTGCTAATCAAAATTCTGAATTTTCCGGGGATGCAACTCCTTCTTGACAGATACTTCCAGTCACTGTATCATTGTTCCATAAAATAAGTTCTGCTTAATAATATACAAGGAGAGATGTCTATGCTGGCCGCCAGTTTTACCGCAATGCGCAGCAATCTGCAAAAATACTGCGATACTGTCTGCAAACAAAACGAAACGATCACTGTGCCCTATGAAGAAGGAAAAAGTGTTGTTCTTATGAGTCTGGATAATTATAATCAGATGATGGAGAAGATCAGAAGTGCTAACGCCGAAGGAAAGGGTACTGCTCACAGCTGATGTGAAAACACGCCAGTCTGCCGGAGATTTTTCTCTGGAGAATGGCGTGTTTTTCATTTAATGACCGGTAGTTGGATCCGTTTCTTTTTACGATTTAGTCTTATCTGTTCAGGACTGTCAGCGTCAGGCTGAATGAGCGCTTCGCGGCTGTGAAAATACAGAATTGTCAGGAAATCTTTACTTTCTTCGCGCTGCTCCATGCGGAATAGTATGTTTTTCCGGACACGGTCTTGTAAGTGCGGATTCTGACATAATACGTCTTGCCTTTTTTCAGGCTGGATATCGTCTTACTCACCTTTGTGGCGCCGGACACCTTTGCCGTTTTATTTCCGCTCGCAAAGGTACTGCTTGTGGAGTACTGGATCTGATATCCGGTCACGTTTGTCTTTTGGGCCCATTTTACGGCCATCTTCTTTGAAGACGGGCTGCTCACGCCCGACAGGGTCGTTCCAGTGAGGCGAACGGTCTTCTGCGCTTCGAAGGATCCTTTCGTGCTGCCTGAATAGGGCACAACCTTATAGGTATAGGCAGTTCCATTTTTACTCTTAACCGCAGTGTCTGTATAAGACAGAGTCGAAGTGCTCTGGATGGTCTTGATCTTCTTGTAGCTGCCGGAAGATGTCTTGCGGTAGATGTAATACCCGGATGCCCCTGTTACCTTGCTCCACTTGATCTTAATGCCGGATGACGTATTTGTCAGACTGGAAATCTTTCCTGCCGCCAGCGTGACCTTCACGGTCACGGTCTTGCTGGCCGCATTGTAATAACTGTCTCCTGCCGCTTTTACTGTGATTTTCACGGTTCCCGGTTTTTTCGCGGTAATCACACCGCTGCCGCTCACCGTCGCCACGGAGGTTTTGCTTGATGAATACGTGAGCACGCCAGTGCCGCCCGCTGTGATCTGCGCGGTCTTTCCCGCCACAACAGACGCGGCCGCGCTCACGGTAACTGTCTGATCTGCTTTATCTATGGTAAATGTCTTTTTAATGGTTCCTTTATTATTGCCTATACCGGTAACCGTGATGGCCGCCGTGCCCGGATCTACATTATTACTGTAAGCAACACTGTAATCTGTCCCATTCACTAATACGGTATCTCCTGATTTTACCGTGACTGCGGGGGTGACTGCTTTTCCAGTGCAGGCAGTCGAATAAGAATCCGCGCCCTCTATGGACACCTCGCAAGAGGAAACATCCGTATAAGCCACCCAGGTAAGGTCGCCATCCCGTCCTATCCACTCCATCGCCTCAGCTGTCCAGGTAGAATTGCCGGAAGGGTAATACGCTGTGGCGGTAGTATAATAAAATGGTTCATCTACGCCTTCCTCCCACCACATTTTCTTCACAAAAATGTCACCTTTCCATTGACTTCTCAGACCCCGATGCTTATAATCTATATCAAAGCAACCGGACATCCCTAAAAAGCAAAGGAGAAAAGAGTATGAAGATTTCAGTAGTCAGTAATTTTAAAAAAGCCCTTTTGGGCATGCTTTTGTGCATTACCGCGGTTCTGGTCCTCGGAAAAACAAATGCCAGCGCAGCATCTGCCCCGAAATGTGTGAGCAAGCAAACCATTTATTATGAGGCAAATCCAGATGACCTAGCTGATATCAGTCCTATTTCCAGTTATGTCTACATCAAAAATCTGTCTTCATCCGCTAAAATCAAAAATATTAAAATATCAAACAGCGCCTTTACAGCAACGAAAGTGACCGGATTAAACGCCATCGCGATCTCTCTGAATGAAGACAGCATGGGTTCTATGATTTCTGAGCTTCCCACAAAAGCCAAGCTTACCTTTACGGTTAAGCAGAATGGAAAATCCTATAGCCTGTCCTGCGCTCTGACTTTCAAAAAGAATCCGACCGTCGTAAAAAAGATTACCTTAGGTTCCAAGAATTACACCTCTGCGCTGAAATCACACTGGTTCATTTATGCTAACAAACCATCCGGAAGCACCGCAAAGCTGTCTGTCACTATGGCGTCCGGATATACATTGAAATCGATTGATGTCACATACACAACTGGAAAAAGTATTACCGTAAAAAATGGGGCGAAGATTTCGCTTAAAAATCTTTCTAATATAACATTACTTTACAAGGTTAAGACAAAACCGACCTATTATAAGAGTCCGACTTCCTCTTATATTACCTACAACCTGCCGTCCCCATTGTATGACTATATCTGGATCAATTTCTAACAGGATTCTCCTGCAAACAGGAGCCGGACAACCGGCTCCTGTTTAAACATACAGCACCTGTAATAACATATCCGCTCATCTCACATCGTCTCATACAGCGGTCGCACCCTCTCATAAATCCGCGCAAAATCCACCCTACAGTCCCCGCCGTAAATCCCGACAGGCACTATATCTTCAAAACTATAGACTGCCGCCGAGTCACTCTTTTCGAACTCATAGACATATATGCACTTCCTTTTCGGATCGATGATCCAATATTCACGCACACCCGCGATCTTGTATTTTGCCAGCTTCAGATTGCGGTCTTTTTTTGAAGTAGAGGGAGAGAGCACTTCTACTACCAAGTCTGGCGCCCCATATATGCGGCCGCTCCGAAGCTTTGAACGATCGCAGACAATCAGTACGTCTGGCTCTACGACCGTCTTATCATCACAATCCAGCTGTACAGCTACTGGCGCAACAAATGTAAAACAGGAGCCACGCTTTCCCTCTATATAATTTTCAAAAACCATATAAAGTTTCCCTCCAAATCCCTGATGAATATAGGTCGGTGCCGCCATATCATAAATTACACCGTCTATCAGTTCCACGCGCCTATCTTCCGGCAATGCCAGATAATCCTTCAGCGTATATTTTCCCTGGACTTTCGTTCGAGCATATTCTGCCAGTGCTTCGGATACGAAACGCGGCACCAGCTTTCCTTCTTCATCCCAATGCTTTGAAAGGATATACTCCTCCGCTGCCTCCGCTATTTCGGAGGATTCCGTTTCTTCAAAAGAATATGTATTTGACTTACATAGTTTCTGATTCCTGATTATTTCTGCTCTATTCATTTTTCCTCCTGAATATTTAGGAGCTGTCACGAAATAACCTGTGCAGATTGTGCCGAATAACGTGTGAAGCACAGTTCATAAAAACGTAGGCGCAGCGGGCTGCGTCGAGGCTTTTATGAACTGCGATTCGCGCGTTAGGCGGTGCAAGATGTATAGGTTATTTCGGAACAGATCCTTAACATATCTGCGCCTCTCACATCGTCTCATACAGCGGTCGTATCTGCTCATAAATCCGCGCGAAATCCACCTTACAATCCCCGCCATAAATCCCGACAGGCACTATATCTTCAAAACTGTAGACTGCCGCCGAATCACTCTTTTCGAACTCATAGACATATATGCACTTCCTTTTCGGATCGATGATCCAATATTCACGCACACCCGCGATTTTATATTTTGCCAGCTTCAGATTGCGGTCTGCTTGTGTCAATATATAACCAAACATTTCCCACATCATTCATCGAACACACGAGCGAATTTCCAGGTGATTTTCATCCGGTCTGCGGAATAGACATCTACCCGCTCGATGAATGCCTCCTGTATCTCCGGCGTCAGCTTGTCCAGATTTGAATGCTGCTGAATCAGCTCAGCCACGCTTTCTCTTTCTGCATTTTCGGTGCCTCCTGCAGAATCCTCCGCTTCTGTTTCTTTGGGCGACAGGAGCTTCCGGTACTCTTCCACTTTTGCATCACATTCCCGCTTCTGTACCAGGTAGTCCTCCCGTGAAAATCTCCCATCCTTGTATTTTTCATACAGCTCCGTCTTTTCTCTTTCGAGACGCTCCACTTTCTTTTGGTAATGCTTTCGGTCTGATTCTTCCGAAGTCTTCTTTTTCCCCGATTGATCTTTTCTGCAGGCTTCCAGTGCAAGGAATCTTTTGATATGGCTGTTCAGTTCCTGTAGAACCGCATTCTCAAGAGCGGGAGCATCTGCGCGGAAACGGTAACAGGAAGCGTTCGGATTCGTGTCACCATACCGGCATAAGTAGTAAGTACCGTTCTTTGACCTAGACATTCTCTTTCCACAATACGCACAATAGAATACATTCGCCCGTCAGCCAGCATATGGTTTTTTATACTTGGGCAGCATATCTTCTACTCTTTGGAAAATTTCCTTCGATATGATTGCTTCATGCGTATTTTCTACCCTGATCCATTCCTGTTTATCGCGGGTTGTCGTTTTTCCACGAATGCCATTTCCTTTCGTCCGCAGGGTAACCATATTCCCAGTGTATTTCTCGTTGCGAAGAATATGCATTACACTGGTGCTGTTCCACCCCTGTTCCTTTGGATTTATATTTTGTCCGTACCTTCTTTCATTATGCTCCATGGCGTACTGTGCAGGTGTCGGGACACCCCGGGCATTTAAGAGCCTCGCGATTTTAGTTGCGTTGCAGCCCGACAGCCGCAGTTCAAATATTTCCCTGACAATCGGAGCCGTCTCCGAATTGACTTCCAACTTACGGAAATTTTCTTTTGACTTCCGATAACCATATGGAGCATATGTGCCTCTAAAGCTGCCTTCCATTCCTGTCTTTATCCATGAATCACGCGCCTTTTTTGAAAGATCACGGCTGTATGAATCGTAAACGAAATTCTTAAATACCATATCCAGCCCCAGTGTCTGATCGGTAGATAATGCACTGTCATAACGATCATTTACTGATATAAAGCGTATCCCGAGGAAGGGAAAAATCTGTTCCAGATAATTTCCTGTCTCTATATAGTCCCTTCCGAATCTGGAAAAATCTTTTACAATAATGCAGTCTGCATCTCCCCGTTTGACAAGATCGATCATCTCCTGGAAAGCCGGACGGTCAAACTGTTTTCCAGAGTAACCGTCATCGCATTTTTCAATGATTTTTGCATCTCTCAAATCCGGTTTTGATTTTATATATTCATGCATCAGCATCCTCTGGTTTGTAATACTGTTGCTTTCTTCCTTACAGCCGATTCGGACTTCTTCATCCTCCACTGACAGGCGGATATACATGATAATCGCAGAAACAGCTGAAACATTATTCATCTTCGAAGCCATGCTGTTCACCTGCCTCCTTCCGGATACGGACTGTCTTTACCAGACTGTCCATCTCCTCCTGAAATGTATACTTGATCTGAATGTGTTCTCTATCCAAAACTGTAATCCTGTCTATAAACGTATTTATCAGATCAGTGGACAGCTCCTTTATGCTCAGATAATTCTGGATAACGCTATGGACTTTCTCAGATACGCTGTAATTGGGGGTATACAATTTCTGCTTTTTCAAAAGCTCTGTTATCTCTTGCTCCAGTGTCTGCTTCTCCTCGATATAATTTGACTTCATCCGAAGGTATTCTGTTTCTTCTAACAGACCTTCTTTCAAATCTTCATAGAGTTCTGTGAAAAGGCCTTGCAGCCTGGAAATTCGCGCCTGCTTTTTCCGGATCAGGTTATTGAATTCCTGATATTTCTTTACGGAGTCCGGTTCCGTGTTGAGCCGGCAAATAACCTTCTCCGTATCAATAAATTTACGGATAAAACTCTGTATTTCCTCCAGGACAATGGTATCCAACACTTCCTTGTATATATTCGTTGCCCTACACTCGGGAGAAACCAGCCTGCCACGGTTGCAGCAATCATAAAAGACAATATTATTCAGGCCCTTCCTTTTTCTTTTTCTCTGAACCCTGACCATATGCATTGCCGCTCCGCAGCAGCCGCAGCGAATATGCCCCCGATATATGTTTTCCACCTCGAAGTCCTCATAGGAGTCAACATAAGAATAATATTGTTGGGCAGCAGCCTTGATCATATCCTGAACTTTGTCAAATAATTCTCTGTTTATGATCGGTTCATGGGTATTCTCCGTGACAAACCATGATTCCTCCGGCATCTTTTTCCTGCGCATACCATCCGCAAAAGATGTCCGTATCTTTCCGGTTACCATATTTCCGGTATAAAGCGGATTTCTCAATAATCCATCAACGATTTCCCTTGTCCAGCCTTTATTCTTGTTGCGCTCACTCTTTACAATGCCCTTCTCAAAAAAATACATATGCGGGGAAGGAATTTGTTCCGCATTCAGTTTTCTGCTGATTGCACCAGGACTCATTCCTTCGGCTCTCCAGTTAAAAATCAGCTGTACGTTACCGGCTACTTCATGGTCAACGATCAAATGACCACTCTTTGGGGGATCTAATAAATATCCATATGGCGGGCGGGACGAAATGTATTCCCCTTTTTTTCTTCTGGCATCATTGGAAGCTCCAATCTTCTTTGAAATGTCTTTCGAGTAGCTTTCATTAATAATATTTTTCAGCGGGATTGTTATGCCGTCATCAATCGTGCTGCCATTCAGGCTGTCATAGTCATCCATGACGGAGATAAAACGCACATGGAAGAATGGAAATATTTTTTCCATGTAATTCCCGGCTTCCAGATAGTTTCTTCCCAGTCTTGATAAGTCCTTTACGATGATGCAGTTGATCTTCCCGGCACGCATATCAGCAATCATTTGATTGAATGACGGTCTGTCGAACCGTACACCGCTCTCCCCGTTATCGATATATACGTTATACAGAGAAAATTCCTCTTTGGACTTAATATAGCCCTTTAAAAGACTGATCTGATTTTCCAGGCTATAACCATCCTCTTTTCCGCTGTCCTCTACGGATAATCTTGCATATAATGCGGTTGAATAGGTTGAATAGCAGGTTTCTCTGTTTTCCGCGCAGGCGACTGAATTGCTGAGTACAAGCGCGTTTCCGTTTTCTACAGACAGCACCGCCTGTGCATCTGCTCTTTTTTTGCGAGCCATCTTTCGTATCCTCCTTCCTTCTTAAATTGCTTTGCTCACCTTTTCTGTATTTTCAAGGTACTCACAGGCATCTGCAAGCCGTTCCTCAAAGTTATACACAATTTTTATTCTCCTGCCCTCATAGACCAGAACGCGGTTTATAAAAATGGATGCTACACTTCTGGTAAGGCTTTCGATATTCTTATATTCCCTGAAATAATTCATCCAGTCGCTGATTCCAGATTTATTTTCCTTAGCCTTTTCGATCTCTTCCTGATAAAGGCGGATCGCATCCTCGGAATCTTTGATTCTTCTGTTAAATTCATTTTTAAAGCTCTGGTATTCCTCCTGGTCAATCAATCCTTCTTTCAAATCTTCATATATCCCAATTTTCAATTTCTGCGCCTTCATAAGCTCTTCTTCTTTTTTCTCCATCTGGGACATAAACCTTTTTGCCCTGAATTCCTGCGTATGTGCCATGTCAATCGCTTCCAGCGCATCCTGCATATTCAGAACGTTTCGGATATGGGATTGCAGCTCTTCAAACACTGTGCTTAACAGTTCCTCTTCCCGTATCCGATGCCCGGTACATCCTCCGGATTTCTGACGGTTTCTGCACATATAGTACACATACCGTTTCGGACTTTCCTGACCATCTTTTATCCGGCCAAGATTTGTCTTCCGCACCATTGGCGCACCGCAATCCGCGCAAAACACTAATCCACACAGCGGATAGGTCTCATTGCTCGTCTGGGATTGCCTTGTATCCCGGCCAAGGAGATTCTGAACAATATCAAAGTAAATGCTGTCAATGATCGGCTCGTGAGAATGCTCCACACGAACCCATTCTTTCGCATCGACCTTCTCAGTGGACTTTATCTTGTAATTGGGAGTGGTCCTTTTTCCCTGTTCCAATACGCCGGTATATATTCTGTTTGTTAATATTCTTGTCACCGCATTGGGACTCCACATGGCCTTCTGGCTGGTCTTAAAGCTTGTCTCATAATTGATTCCGAGACTTTTTTTGTATTCCATTGGTGATAAGACATGAGTGTCGTTTAATTTATCCGCAATCGCGCGTGGACTCATACCTTCCAGCTTCATTTTGAAAATGTCCTTTACTATTTCGGCAGCGAACGGATCAATAATCAGATGGTTCCTGTTCCCTTCTTCCTTCAAATAACCATATACGGCAAAGTTTCCAATAAATTCTCCATTCTTACGCTTCACCGCCAGATGGCTCCGTATTTTTGTCGAAAGATCCCTTAAATAGGAATCATTGATCAGGTTTTTAAATGCGATTATGATATCCTGCGATCCCAGATCACTGTAGCTGTCATAATTGTCCGTCACCGCTATGAACCGCACTCCCAGTGCAGGAAATATTTTTTCTATATAACGTCCTGCGTCTATGTAGTTTCTGCCAAACCGCGACAAATCCTTTACGACAATGCAATCAACCACGCCCTTTCTTACATCTTCCATCATTCGCTGAAATTCCGGACGGTCGAAATTCACACCGCTGTATCCGTCATCCGTCCGGATGGACACCACGCTGATTTCCGGTTTTGTTTTCAGGAAATCAAGTATCAACTCCTTCTGGTTTGAAATACTGTTACTTTCCTGCTTGCTCCCCGATGCGACATCTCCATCTTCCTTTGATAATCTTAAGTAAATGGCCGCATGAAAAGTTTTGGTAATACTCATTTCCATACAAAAGCCCCTTTCCTAATAGAATTATCAAAGAAATACCTCTAAACAATATGTCCTCTGATTCACGCCAGCGAATCAGAAGGATCCCTCAGAAACCGTTACCAGCCAGCTTCTGACGCTGCTCTTTACTAAATTGGTTATTATTGAATTGGTTGCGAAGCAATATAGAATCATCTCGCCGCCCATGGATACACCAGTTCACTGGTTATTCCACAATCTCGCTGACTGTCTCTGAAATATCTGCAATTCTGGGCATTCAAAACTAACTCGCAGATTTTCAGGATCTGCCCGAACAGGCACCACACGGACATTTGATTTTGCTTTCAACAAATCCCTTATCAGTTCCCTCTGATTTATAATGCCGCTGTTTTTCTGCTCATTATCCAAGACAGCATCTTCTTCCTTTGAAAATCTCAAGTAAATAGCCGCACGATATTCTGTGTTATTCTGTTCCATACAAGAAGCTCCTTTCCTTATCGAATTATCATGGAAAACCTCTAAGCTATATCCCACGCCAGTGTTAGGGGCGGCCTGAATCAGCCAACGTACCAGAGCGATTTCTCAGAAACCGTCACCAGCCAGTTTCCGGGGTTGATCTTTATTGAATTGGTTTCTGCCAATATAGCATCTTTCTATTTTGTCAATCAAGGATGCCGATTCTGCCTGGAATCAGGAGGATGCTACCAGAACGGCAAATAAGTCATTAATTGATTTTCCTTCGGTGTATGAGTTCTCAATCACGATATCTCCCCGCCGATGGATTCGCCAGTTCACCGGATTCTCCAACGCATCGCTGACAATCTCCGGGGTTTCCTTCTCCATTCGCTCCAGTTCGCGCATATCAACCAGATTCTCTTTTTTTACAGTCCTTATATCCATATCCTGTGTGTCTATTAATGTCATTTGTATCTACCTCGCTATTCTGCAGAGCATAATTTGGGTTACTTGTGGCAGGTTCTATTACCCCTGTGCAAGTACACAGGGATGCGGCAAGGCTTTTCTAATCAGAGCGTAGCTCCATCTAAAAGCCTTGCCGCTTAAGCAAATATTGAGCAAATAATATGAGAGAGGCCATTTCGATTCTATTTGTCCTCGACGCCCCGAATCGTTCTCCTGGTAGACAGGAAGGGAATAATAACCTGTCGGGATGCACACTCCCAACCATAACCCAAAAGCTGTGATGCAATCAGGCTCCGGCAGTTCGCAGGGATGCCGGCTGCAGGCGTTTCACGGTCCACAGATGTATCTCACTCCATGCAGTTCTTCGCATCACCGGCCTGCCGACCGATTTTGGGACAGTGCTTTTTCGCGGTTTCAAACCGTTTTTTATATCTCAAAACAGCAAGAAACCATATGCGGCATCTTCCCCGTGCTCCCTGCATGGTATGTCATGTCAGTTATTACTGAACTATTCAATTATCAATGTGCAATGCTACTATGTCCTAAGTTCCCAATAGCAGCCTGAAATCAGGCTTTTGCTGCCTTACACCCGCTGCCATAGGGAACCGGTTCAAAGCCAAGTGTCACATCCATAAGCGTCAGCTGCAGATGTCTGCGCAAAGACTCATCCACATAACAATGCGGCCTGCCGTACTCGTCATAACCTACCCGGAGGCAAAGTTTTGTTATGTAACCTTCATAATGGTTTAAAACAGCGTCCATCGCCTCCGCATCTCCTGCAGATGCAGCCTTGATCACTTCATAGGAAGGCAAATCAACGCTTCTTTTCCTTTTGGTTTTCTTCATTCGCCATTTCCTCCATCGTAACTTTCAACAGTTTCAGCAACTTTTTCCGGTGCCTGCAGATTGTGCTGTCGTCCAGATTCATTCTGTCTCCGATCTCTACGTCGCTCATGCCCACATAGTAGGAAAGCAAAATGATGTTCCGCTTCTTCTCCGACAGCTTCTGCAGAGCTTCCGCAAGGAGCCTGTCTTTCACTTCAATGTCATACCCAAGGACCTGAAACCAGCAGTTTTCGGTATCGTATTCATCCAAAACCGCCAACTGAATCAGTTCTCTTTCTGATAATTCAGAAAACAGTTTCTCGTGCTGCCGCATATAATCCTCATGTCTGCCGGCATCAATCCGTTCCCGCTTCAATGCCAGCTTGCAGAGCCGGTCAAACTGTTTTCTTACGATCAGTTCATCACAGGAAGAAGATTTCTCCATAAGAGTTCACCTCCTTCCTGCCCCGGTTGGGCAAAAGTGAAGCTTTTTTATCCCCTTCACCCAATAGCTCGATTGGGAAAGGGGCAATTCTGCATTTTTTGCAAAAAAATTTTAAATTTCACAGAATGTTCACAAGTCAGGCTGTAATAGCAAACCAAATCAGGCTCATATCGCGTACTTCTGTCACTTTTCGTCATGTTCTCAATTCCTCCTGAACTCAAAAAACTGTTATCAGTTCCTTGTTCAGAAGGCGGAGGCCCACGGATAGCAACGTTTCCTTTTGGCCTGATCGAAATCACCGCCATGTAATTGCTCTCTGAATTTTCTCTTATCATCAGCAAAAACGCAGAATGGCCCCGTATCTCTACGGAGCCATCCAATCCAATCATTATTTCGCCTGCTATTACCATTCAGCAATTTAGCAAATTTTATATAAGCGATAACAATTTTAAAATATGCACGTTTAGACAGCTTCGTCCTTGCTCACATCCCCCGCTTTCTCATCCCTGAAAATTCAGTAAAAAAACACACTTTTCTTTCTTTTCCTCTTCCCTGGAAGTTTCCTGCTCAACCCACAAGCAGTATCCGGTGAATACAGTAATGGTAGTCAGCTGACCACTTTTTGCCATAAAAAATATTGCATATCTTAGTATTGCAGCTGTAGCAATAAAAAAAATAGGGCGGCAACGCAAAAGAATATTTTGCATCGCCGCCCTATTTTGCGGTTTATCAATATCGAATTGTGCTCGGAATCGCAGGGTAGCGCAACAGCAACGGTGCTTTAAACCTGATTCCGGTGAATCTGTTTCTTCTTCCTACGCCTACACAGATTTTTTGAATCAAACCTCAGATCATATCCTTATCTTTCACTTTGATTGCAATATCAGAGTGAATATGATATTCGTTTTCTCTATCTCCTTCATACTATCCCAACCCTTGCCTCACTCAGCCAAATCCTGATAAATCTGCCTGATAACGGATTCGATATGCCTGCTATGGATATAGCCAAATCTCAAATCTTCCTCCCGCATCAGATGAATGTACTTCTTATAGGCAGCGTGAGAAAGGTAATCGGTAAAGAAATAGATGTAATCGGCTCTTTCTAACACCGCCGGAGCGACGACTCCGGAAAGGTCGGTACTGATGAATGTCCAGTTTAGAAAACGATTTTTCAGCTTATTTACCCAGTTCTCATGGCCGCCTATGATCAGGATATTCCTGTCCTTTATCATCTCTTCCATCTGGGAGACATCCTGCGGCTCCGGCTCGACATCCTCTTCCGTCAGGCGGTAGACATGCTCGCGCAGGGATTGAAGCTCTCCACGCGCTTCCTCATATTGGCTACGCAAATCCTCATAATCAGAAAGCTCTTTTCTGGCATCCGCATAAAGAGAATGGAGGCTCCTGTTCTCGCTCTGCACCTGATGCAAACGGCTCCGGAGCGAGTCAATCTCCTCCTGCAGCTTCGCTGTATCGGGAGTCGCCCCTGCAATCTGAGTGGCAACGGAAAGTATTCCATCTCTTTCGTCTTTCTGCACACCCTTCAGGCTGGTCTTATCGACACCCTCCGGGCGGAATTTTGGTATCTCAGGCTTCTGTCCGCCCTCCTCCGGAAAATACTGATCACCGGTTCCCAGGAGAACATCCATGTATTTGCCAACCATCTCCATGGCAAATGTAAGCGAGCCGGCACAGGTCAGAAGCGGAGCCAGTGCCTGCACATCGTAAAATCCGAATTCCATTTGAGGGAAACGCATTTTCAGAATAGCTAATGTCCTGGCGAATTCTGTACGCAGGCCATGAAAATGATGTCCCCATCGATATGCATAATCATACGGATAGCCATAATACCGGAATGCGTCGCCAAGGAAACAGTCCATGTACTTCCAGCGGGTCAGCTCCGCGCTGTCCGTAAATGGGACGAATCCAAGTTCTTCATCCATTCTGACATCATCCAGTGCATCGATCCACGCGTCCACCTGTTCACGGCAGGCTTTGAGAAGATCATCCGGGATATTGAGAACGGAACCCTCGCTTTCCGATTCCTCCTCCTGGCGTTTCATCTCCTCCAATCGCTCATAATTCTCCGTCAGCTCCGCATACAGAACCGAACACTCCGGCCGGAGCGTAACCCCGATAAAGCCGCACATGGTCAGTACGCGAGCCAAAACATGAATCTCATAATCCGGATTCTGTCCACCAATACCCGCCTGCCAGTCCCGTCCTGCGTTCTCGTATTCAGACCGCAGCTCGTCTCCGTAGCCGATCGCGTCCAATATAGAAAAAATATCCCCCACCGAAACGGTACTGTATTTTTTCACTTCCAGGTATTCCCGGCGGTAGTAGGTCCGGTACAGATAACGGAACATTTTGACTGCATACTCGTCCCCCTGCTTTGCGGCCAGAAACATCAGATTAAGCACTTTTCGGTTCAAAAAATCAATCGGGTACCGGTTCCTGTCCTTTGGAGAATCCTGGCCATACAGGTCCTCATAAATCTGCGGAATCTCTCCGTATTTGTGAAGCAGAAATTCCCTGGCAATCACCGGAAACTCCGCCTCCATCCCATCGGAAATAAACTCTTCCAGAAAGAGGCACTCACAAGCAAAGAGATCTGGCGCGATTTCCTTACTTACCTCCCGCATCAGCTCTTCATTTTCCGGAGAAGCCACTTCTTTCCAATAGGCTTTCAGATCTTTCTCTAATTCTTTTTCCAATTTCTGCTGTGCCTCTTCGTCCAGACCCTGACGCAGTGCCTGACGCATCTCTTCTGTGCCTTCTATATCCAGCGGCTGCAGATATGGAATCGGTTCACGCCACGATCTGCCCCGCGACATCCGTGCCGAACGATACGAACGTTTCCCATTTCCTGAATTTATATCTGCCATAATCATTCACCATATACGCAAATCACGCGCCCTTTCCATTTCTATTTCGTATGTTAAAACCGCCCGGATTTTCACATAGCCGGAGCACTTTAGTACTTAATCACTACAGGCTCACAACATATTGCACCCTGATCAAGAACTCCCCAAAATCGCAGCCATTTACCATTTCATCGTAGCTGCAACCAAGTTCCTGCACAAAATCATAGCCATCAATGTCCTCAATCATGTCAAAAGCAGTATCCCGCAGTTTGGCATCCGCATCTTCTCCTTTTTCTGAAGCTTCCTGTTCATCGTCCTCCAACATAAAGACAAGGGTGGCGAGTGCTGCGTTAATCATGTCCGCCAGTTCAAGCTTGTCAACAGCTATGTTTTCCTCATCTGTGCTTACAATGACACGCTCCATGATTTCTTTCGACTTCGGTGCCTGATTCAGGAGAGCTTTTATCGCCTCCGCGACGATTTTCTCCTTATCCGTAAGGTGCAGGCCATCCAGAATGATCCCCCATTTCTGTTCATCAATATACATCTTAAGTCCTTTCCCGTATGAATCTCACACAAAAGTAAACGGCAGCACAAAGTGCAGTATCAGACAGAATCTTATCACGTGCCTATATAAAATAAGTCTCTCCCTTGCGCATTTTACGCCACTCGTCCTCACCAAAGTCTTCCACACATTTCTGCTCGCATTCCTCCAACCATCCATCCAGATCAGATTCTATCTCAGAACACAGATAATCGAAATCATCTCCGCTTACATACCCATGATTCATCATACATTCATAGAAATTTTTAATAGCCTGAACCGTCTGTTCCAGATTATATGGAGAAGCCGTCCAGTCTTTCTGAATATAGTAATAGGAAATATAATATCCTAGTTTACGGCAACCTTTCACCAGAATTTCTCTGTTTTCATCTTTAATAACAAGAGTCGATATTTCCGCATCGGGAGATTCTTCCGCCATCAGGTGCTGAAGGAAATAATTGAGATACACATACGCACATGACATATCTCTGTTTTTTATTCTTTCACTTCTGCCTGCCGCTTTCAAGTCTGCTTCAAAAACATCCAGATATCGCTCGCTTACCTGTTCCCAGCCAGCTTCCCCGACCGGATAGTCCTGCTGATTTTGAACGGTTATCCCTTCTTTGTCTTCCAATTTTGATTCCATAATTGTCACCTATACGCGATAATTCGCGCCCTTTCGTAGTTCATTTCGCCTTTGTGCCCATCGCAGCTCCGCAAAACAGACCGTCGGGTAACTCCATGTGCAATTGTCTATAAATGAGGGCACTATATGATCCTGGTGGCACTCGGCTTCCTCTAATGATTAGCATCTGGAAGAATTTATCATAGCTGCCCTTATTGTGTCAAAAGCACTCCGTGAAATCGTGGGTTTTTTCGATTCTAAAAAAGATGACCTTATCATCGGCCATCTTTTAAAGGAAAATACTATTCACAAATCGCATGCAACGCAAAGAAGAAAAATACATCTTACTCCGCTTTTTCCAGCATTTTCTTAATATCATCTACTGTAATGCCATTCTCGCGCACAAATTTCAGAAGTGCTTCCTCTTCTTCTTTCTTTTTGGCTTCGTTGGCAGCGGCCTCCAATGCATCCAGTTCACCCTGGAGTTCCTGTTTACTCGCTTCCAGCTCCTGAATCTTCTGCTCATATGTGCCAATCTTTTCATCCAGCTTTGCAATATTGTCCAAAATAATATCCTTTTTGCTGCGTCTGATCCTTTTATCTGCCATGATGTTCCTCCTGTGGAAATTTATTTTCCCCATTGTAAAACAATCACAGGGAGTTGTAAAGAGGAAATACTGACTTTATCCAACTGGATCAGCACCAAATAGGCCTGCTCGATTGCTGTTTTATCAACTGTACAATAAATTTGTTCTCGCATCTCTCCGGTTTTATATTCTCAGATCACCGCTCCGTTGCATCTCAGGTTGTCTCGTATCTCATCACTGCAGAGAACCCCGTTAAAATCATAAGCATCTACATTAATGTTTGTGATAATCTGAATGCTGCCATGATACTTGCAATACAGTTCATGGCTGTAAACAATCAACCCATCCGACATAATAGTTACAAGCTCTTTATTCGCTTCATTGAAATCCATATCAAGCACATCGCCATAAAACTTATGATCCATCTGATTCTGATACCACATCCCCGCATTCCTGCCAGCATTCGTTTTAAATGAAAAGTAATTGAAAGTTTCGAACTGATTCCCTCCACCACTGCATGCCACTACATCTTTGCTGCGATGGCCAACAATTATTTTATTACCCGATGCAGTGTTCATGATACGAGTACGCTGGCCAGTCCCAGTATGATAAAAGCACAGCTTCTGGTTACTTGTGGCAATTCCTACAAAAGGCTGTGCTTTCATACAATAAATACCCGTAACCGCCGCTTCTTCACTATTGAGGCTCATTTCTCGCCCATCTCTGGTACTGTGCAAAATCGCTTTATTCGCGTTATTCCCAACAACAACTAATTCTCCATTCGGAAGAAAATCGGCAATGCGGGCATTTTTGCGCAAATTTTCAATCGATGAAAATTCTCTGGTTTCCAGATCAAACACTTCCAGAATATTCTCAGAGTTCTTAAACAACACCTTATTGCCATGCGTTGTCAATTTGCCATGCTGATTTGAAATGAGGCTCCCGCTAAGTTCAAAAGGATCCTTATCATTTTCCCAGTTCCAAATCCGATAAGAGCCTTCCCGCTCACCGATAATCCATTCACCTGTTTCCGACAGGTGAATATTAATGATGTCTTTCTCTACAAAGCATTCACCAGTACGCTGCTTCTCTTCAAGATCCCATAACTGGACACGTCGAAAAACTCCGAATGTCTGCTGGCTCAGTGTTGCCGCTCTCCTTCCGTCACCAGAAATGGCAGCAGCTTTTAAGCGTGCCACTCCTCGCTCCAAAACATAATAAAGCTCCCCCTTACGGAAAACATGCAGTGCGCCATCATTATATGCGCGGGCTGTGAACTCTCCATTTTTGCTAATCGATTCTAATATTAATCCATCCGGAGAGTGTTTCATCTTTTTTACGGATGTGGCCTGAAACAATTCCCTATAAATATCCATCCCAAGAACCGTATTTTCCCACGCATGCTTCTTTGCCCGGTTTTTAATCAATGCTCCATCCCGCAATCCAAAGACAGACACCCGATTATTATAATAAAAATAGATACTTTCATCTTTGATTATAGCGCTTCGGAGTCTTTCAGAAGCAACATTTTTTATCGTACCACAATAATCCCAACCGTCATCATCCTGGCAAAAAATATCAATACCTTTTCCATTTTGCATATTGCCCACAGCAAGCAGGAAACGGCAGTCCTCGGTAAAGAATAAATTTCTCCAATATCTGTTTTCAGTAAATGCATAAGCCAAACAGGATAATCCTGTTAAGGCAGACCAGATATACAGTACACCATCAGCAGCCCCTGCCAGCCAGTTTTCATCTCCCGAAAACCCTAAGCACTGATAAGTTTTTACTTCTTTTTTAAGAAGCCCCAACGAAACATCACTTATCTTAGCTCCTTTCATCGGGATACGATGAGCCGGAGCGATATAATCCCGTAAACGTGTACCCGTAAAATCAATATTTGTAAAATCAGGGGTACCGCTTTCCACTGTATAGGGAAATACATATATCAGATTTGCAAGCAAATTACTTATTGTATTTGCCTCCCGGTTTCTTGCCTTTTCGGCAAGCTCTGCCGCAATTCTATTCCAGTATCTTCCATTTATTTCCCTTAAATAACCGTGCAGATATCCAGGAATAGGACGCTGATTCCACATTCCTTCGGCATCATAATGAAACATCTTAGAAAGCCATTCAGCTGATAAATAATCCCTGTACATCTGATGTGAAAATGAAATCAAGGACTCATCCTCTTCATGCAACAGATGCATTACCTTTATCAGATAATCTTCCACATCAAAGCTATCCACCACAGGTATATTTCGCATGCGATACTGCCGACAAAGCTGCTTCTCTGCGTCATGCATGAAACTGCATTGGTTTGCGAACTCTGCAGCCTTTTCCACAATTGTATCGAATTCATCCCGGCAAATACTCATACGATTCTGATTCTCAAACCAGTATCCAATGTATGGAAGGGCATACCCTACGCAGTGCATTGCTTTGGCTAAATAATCGCCCGAAATATCACCTCTTTCTAATAGCACTGCCTCCTGGGCCACAAAATAGTTATGAATCAGCTGAGTTGGATTTTCAATCGGATCTATCCATTCAAGAAATGCATCTCGATGACAATCCATCAGCGGACACACCTGCTTGTACATCAATAATAGCATCGGATTTTTAAGCAATTCATATAGTGTATACTTTTCCTGAATATGATCCCATTCCTCTTTTGTCAAGACCTTCTGGATCTGGTCATCTAACAGTTCGCATACCACCGATTTTATAAATCTGAGATTATATCGATCCGAAAAATTCTCCCTGGAAGTCACCACAATCTGCATCCCTGGATACTGTGCAAGTCCACGGATTTCTCTGCCAAACCTTGATTCATTTGTTTCACCCACCTCGTTGAAACCATCTAAAAGCAGAATCAGGTCTGGCTGAGTCTTGTAAGTACTTGTCAATCGATACAGGCGATCATAGGATGTCTCGTCCTTATACAGTATACGGCATATGTACTTTTCTATCGTCAGATCTTGCGCTGACAGCCATTCCAATGGAATATACAGGATCGGCTGCTGTGACTTCAATCGCGCAGCGTCCAACAGAAGTGTTGTTTTTCCCATTCCGCCATCCGCAAGCAAAACCGTATGTTTTTGCTTGTTCCTCCACAAATCCTCAAGCAGATTCACTAAGGAATTATCTCCAGAATACCGACAAAAATCTGTTTGAATATCCGGCAAAATTTCCCGCAGAATCTGATTTCCGATATGCTGCTCATTAAATCCGGCACAAATTTCGGCTTCACTGGAGCCGCCAGACATACCCGGAAGCCTTAAGGCAAAAGGGAATCGGTTCTCATCTTCGCAGTCATGCCAAATGTATGGATACTCCGCCCATCCCTCTCTAAACCATGAATAAGCCTTAATAAATCCGGTATCTGTTTCCGAATCATACTCCCCAACCAGAACTGTTGCATTGGTTTTTTCTTCCAGGCGTAATTGCCCGGCCTGGATAGAATAGAGATATTTACATGGCATCAAATTATGTTCATGTTCATGTCCGGCAAGCCACAATCTGACATTGTAATTATGTAAAAGCTCTGATACGGATTTTCTTTCATCCTGCGACAAAAACTGTATCGCATAATGAGTAAGCAGTATCGTCGGTTTTTTAATATTTAGCTGCTTCAAGGTATGATACAACTCTTGTGTGCCGAGAACCAGTGCATCCTCATGTTTTCCAGCCGTATAGCTAATTGTACTGTCTACATGAAGGATATTAAAATACTCCGTTTCAATCACAAAATGAGGCTTGCTCGCATTATTGTAGAATCTCATTCTGTCAGAGCCTTTTCCATAAATATCTTCCAATACAGTCCGGAACTCCTCCAGCCCTGCATGAATCGTTCTTAAATCTTCCTCAGAGATTTTTCCTACCCGGGAATCATAGTACTTCTTTGAATGAAGTTTTTTGACAGCATTCAATCGTCCCCCGGCGTTTATGTCTACATCATGATTACCCGGCACAATAAACAAGTTCTCTACTGGAACGTGTGCTGCGGTACACAATGACAGAATGTATTCTGCGGTATCATCCGGGTATGCTCCATCAGGCGCATACCGAATATCACCAGTGCAGAACGCATAGTCGCACCGAATCCCACTTTTCAAAAGGAAATCAGGAAGTTCGTCCCGTAATAATTCCGTCTCCATCCCATCACTGTTCAAATGTAAATCCGAGAAATGAATCCATTTAATGACCGGCACGTAAGATACCCCCTTATCTCGGCATTCTGCCGCACTAATGTTCTGTTTATGACAAATTATGCCGTTGCCATAGCTTA
>JAJBVE010000155.1 GCA_020859995.1 Clostridiales bacterium | reverse complement strand
GGACTGGCTTATCCTGTTGATTGCCAAGACAGGTATGCGGTTCTCGGAGGCACTAGCCCTCACGCCTAAAGATTTTGATTTCGCCCACCAGACCCTCTCTATCAGCAAAACGTGGGATTACAAAGAAGGCGGCGGGTTTCAGCCAACCAAGAACGCTTCTTCTGTTCGCAAAATTCAAATCGACTGGCAGACTGTTATCCAGTTTTCTGAGCTGGTTAAGGGGTGTGCGTCCGACAAGCCAATCTTTATTACAAAGGAACACGTTTATAACTCGACCGTGAATGGCATCCTTGCCCGACACTGCAAGAAGGCAAACATCCCTGTAATCACCGTCCACGGATTGCGGCACACCCACGCCTCACTGCTTCTTTTTGCCGGTGTTTCTATCGCAAGTGTTGCCAGAAGGCTCGGCCATTCCAGCATGACCACGACCCAGAAAACCTATCTTCATATCATCCAGGAGCTTGAGAACCAGGATGTTGATCTGGTGATGCGTTCCCTCTCTAACCTCAGTTGACTACACACCTTGTCGCCCTCATGTCCCTTACAGTCTATAATACTTACGCTGATGAAGGGCGATAAGGTGGTCTAATTGCTTGAAAAAGGCACCCATGCGAGACTGTTCTGTTAAGTCAGATGGCAGCGACAAGTCTATATCCAAGAAATCTTCTGCTGAAATATTCAGCAAACCATGATTCCTTGCGCCCTCGGCTGCACGTTCGGCAACGCCCTTATGCCATCTATCTGTATCGAAGAACACGGCCAAATAATCACTGTCAACGGGGCTGCCATCTTTGATAGAAAAAACAATATAAAGTGTCGATAATACGCCTTTTTCATACTTATCTAAGCGCTTAACAGCACCGAATGGGTATCCGTCAGATGTGCTTTTGTTGTACGCAAACTCACCGTTAAGAACAAGATAATAGTTGCTTACATCTCGGCTTGCAACACGATTGTTGAAGTATGTAATCTGGTCAACTAATCCGTCCTGGGCAGAGATTGTGAGGGGCAACGACGATTCATTGTTCGTGTTTTTCCTTGTGACACGTTCGACAAGCTCTCCCAACTTACGCTGTTCCCAAGAAAAAGTTATTTGTTGTCTGCCTAATAGCGGCTGTTTGTGTTATACTATATTCAAATAAAATGCACATGGAGGTGACCCGATTGCCAGAACGTTCCTATATTGCCATCGACTTAAAATCCTTCTACGCCTCGGTGGAGTGCGTGGAACGTGGGCTTGACCCGCTGACCACCAATCTGGTGGTGGCCGACCAGAGCCGCACAGAGAAAACGATCTGCCTGGCGGTGTCGCCGTCTCTAAAATCCTTTGGCATCCCAGGCCGGGCTAGACTGTTTGAGGTTGTTCAGCGGGTGAAGGAGGTCAACCGGGAGCGCCAGAACCGTGCGCCGGGATATACGTTTACCGGCTCCTCCAGCGACATCAATGAGCTGAACACCGACCCGTCTCTAGCGCTGGACTATATTGTGGCCACGCCCCAGATGGCACACTATATCCAGCGCAGCACAGAGATTTATCAGGTCTACCTTCGGTTCATCGCCCCGGAGGACATCCATGTGTACAGCATCGACGAGGTATTCATGGATGTGAGCAACTATTTACGAACATATCAGCTTTCGCCCCATGAGCTGGCTATGAAGATGATTCAGGAGGTCTTAAAAGAAACCGGGATCACAGCCACTGCCGGGATTGGCACCAACCTCTACCTCTGCAAAATCGCTATGGACATCGTGGCAAAGCACATTCCCGCCGATAAGGACGGTGTTCGTATTGCGGAGCTGGACGAAATGAGCTACCGGCAACAGCTTTGGGAGCATCAGCCTATTACCGATTTTTGGCGGGTGGGGCGTGGCTATGCTAAGCGGTTGGACAAGCTGGGGCTGCACACGATGGGCGACATTGCACAGTACAGTTTGACCGATTATGGGGAGAACCGGCTTTACAAGGAGTTCGGTATCAATGCCGAGCTGCTCATCGACCACGCCTGGGGCTGGGAACCGTGCCGCATCTCCGACATAAAAGCGTACAAGCCAGAGAACAATAGCATTAGCTCCGGACAGGTGCTGCAATCTCCCTATGCGTTCGATAAGGCAAAGCTGGTCGTCCGGGAGATGGCTGACGCCCTCTCCCTCGACCTGGTTGACAAGGGACTGGTGGCTGACCAGATTGTGTTGACCATCGGGTATGACATTGAAAACCTGACCGACCCCAAACGCCAGAAATCATACAAGGGCGAAGTCACCACCGACTACTACGGCAGGAAGATTCCCAAACAGGCCCACGGCTCCATCAATCTGGGGCGGCAGACGGCTTCTACCATGTTGATTACCAACGCCGCCATGGAGCTGTTTGACCGCATTGTTGACCCTGATCTGCTGGTGCGCCGGATGTATGTGGTCGCCAACCATGTGGTCAGTGAGGACATGGCAAAGCCACCGGAGCCGGAGCAGCTCGATCTGTTTACTGACTATGCCGCCCTGGAGCAGCAGCGGAATTTGGAGCAGGATGCGTTGGAAAAGGAAAAGCGGCGGCAGAAGGCCGTCCTCGCCATTCAGAAAAAATTTGGAAAGAATGCTCTGTTGAAGGGCATGAATCTGGAGGACGGTGCCACCGGCAAAGACCGCAACGCACAAATCGGGGGGCATAAAGCATGAAGGGGATGGAACACCGCTGCTCCTATGTGAACATGAAAAATCCACTCTACATTTGTTATCACGATGAGGAGTGGGGTGTGCCAGAGCATTCTGACAAAAAGCTCTACGAGCTATTGATTTTGGAATCCTTCCAGGCGGGCTTGTCTTGGGAATGTATCCTGAATAAACGGGAGAACTTTCGTATTGCCTTTGACGGGTTTGATATTGATAAGGTCTGTGATTATGATGAAGCAAAATGCGCAGAACTATTGACCAATCCCGGCATTGTCCGCAACCGACGCAAAATAGCGGCGGCAGTCAATAACAGTGCCGTTTTCAAGGCAATTCAGCAGGAGTTCGGCTCTTTTGATGCGTATATCTGGGGTTTCACCAATGGCGAGACCATTGTGGAAGATTATCACATCCGCACCACCTCACCGCTCTCTGATACCGTCTCGAAGGATTTGAAAAAACGGGGCATGAAGTTCGTCGGCTCTACAATCATCTATTCCTACCTCCAAGCCATCGGGGTGTTGAATGCGCACGGGGAGGAATGTGATTTGTGCCCCGGCAGATTGGAGGCTACGCCATGAGCCAAGATTACAGCGACATCATCAACTTGCCCCATCACGTTTCAGAGACCCGCCCCCATATGTCCATGCGTGACCGGGCGGCGCAGTTCTCGCCCTTTGCGGCCCTCACCGGCTACGATGCCGCCGTAAAAGAGACGGCACGGCTGACCGACCAGCGGGCAGACTTGGACGAGGAAATGAAGCAGAATATATCGGAACGACTGAATTTCATTCAGGAAAATCTGACGGCAGCGCCCATGGTGGAAATCACATATTTTGTCCCAGATGAACGTAAGGAGGGCGGCGCTTATTGCACGGCCTCCGGCACCGTAAAAAAGATTGATGAGTTTCAGAGGCTTGTTGTGCTGACGGACGGGACAGACATCCCGATTGATGAGATTATTGAGATC
>JAJBVE010000081.1 GCA_020859995.1 Clostridiales bacterium | reverse complement strand
TGAAAAATCAAGGAATTCTGCTCTTTTTCTATTCCAAAAGTGTTTAAGACCGGAGATTCAAAATCAGTGTGCATAAACTTCACAAAAAAGTGAGTCTGTTTTTGTGCAAATTGACTTTATGGTCTCTGAAATGCTCTGTTTTCACCTTTTTGCCGCTGTGTGTACGACAGCATCCGATAAATATCCTGTCAGTCTCTGCTTCAGGAAACAGGGTCAGCGATAGTTTGCTCCGAAGCAAAAAGCGCCTCAAATTCCTCGCGGCCGATTTTTTCCTTTTCAATCAGCAGGTTTGCGCTTGCGTGGAGCACGTCCATGTGGGCCGTAATCAGCTCGCGCGCTTTTTCGTGCGACTCGTCTACGATGCGCTTCACTTCCTCGTCAATGAGAGACGCGATCTCCTCGCCATAGGAACGTGTATGAGCAAGGTCTCTTCCGATAAATACCTCGTCGTCCTCGTTGTCATAATTGATCAGACCAACCCGGTCGGACATGCCGTATTTCGTCACCATCGCGCGCGCGATCGCCGTCGCCTGTTTGATATCCTGGGACGCGCCGGTCGTCACATCGCCAATGATCAGCTCCTCCGCGACACGGCCGCCAAGGCTGACGATAATATTCTGCTCCATCTGTCCCTTCGTGTTAAACATCTCATCCTTTTCCGGCAGCGGCATCGTGTAGCCAGCCGCACCGCGCCCGGTCGGAATAATCGAGACCGTGTGTACCGGTCCGACATCCGGCAGCAGGTGAAACAGAATCGCGTGACCGGATTCGTGGTAGGCTGTGATGCGTTTTTCCCGCTCGGAAATCACGCGGCTCTTTTTCTCGGCTCCGATACCGACCTTGATAAACGCGCGGTTGATATCCGCCTGACTGATATAGACACGGTTTTCCTTTGCCGCCATGATCGCCGCTTCATTCATCAGATTTTCCAGGTCCGCGCCGGTAAATCCGGCCGTCGTCCGCGCCGTCTCCTTCAGATCCACGTCATCCGCCAGCGGCTTGCCTTTGGAGTGCACCTGCAGGATCTCTTCCCTGCCCTTGATATCCGGACGTCCCACAGCCACCTGACGATCAAAGCGGCCCGGACGCAAAATCGCAGGATCCAGGATATCCACACGGTTCGTTGCCGCCATAACAATGATCCCGTCGTTTACGCCAAATCCATCCATTTCTACCAACAGCTGGTTGAGCGTCTGCTCCCGCTCGTCATGTCCGCCGCCCATACCGGTACCGCGGCGCCTCGCCACCGCGTCGATCTCGTCAATAAAAATAATACACGGCTGATGCTTTTTGGCTTCCTCAAAAAGGTCGCGCACTCGTGAAGCGCCGACGCCGACAAACATTTCCACAAAATCCGATCCCGAGATGGAGAAAAACGGCACGCCCGCCTCTCCCGCAACCGCCTTGGCCAGCAGAGTCTTACCGGTACCAGGAGGGCCGACCAGGATGACACCTTTGGGAATCCGGGCGCCAATCTGGATAAACCGGTCCGGCTCCTTGAGGAAGGAAATAATCTCTTCCAAATCCTCTTTTTCCTCCTTCAGCCCGGCCACATTTTCAAAAGTCACTCTTTTCGCGTCCGGCGAAATCATTTTCGCGTGGCTCTTTCCAAAATTCATCATTCTGGAATTTCCCCCGCCGGCCTGACGGTTCATCGTGGTAAACATCATGATCATCACGGCCACGATAATAACGGTCGGCAAAAGCCAGGTGAGAAGCGTATTCTCCTTCTCTACCTCTTCAATCTCAATCGTAACGCCTTCATATTCCTCCAGCGCTTCCGCCGTCTCCTCAACATTCAGCACATTCACATAGCGGACATCCCCTGTCTCCAGCACGACCTTTAAAGATCCCGCCAGCGTGTCCTGAGTCGGTGTAATGCTGATTCTCACGACCTCATCTTCCTCGAGGGCTTCGGTCAGCTCGCTGTAATCCCAGGTCTGCGCTGCTTCCATCCCTCCGCGGAAGGTCATCAGAAGAATCAGAATAATCAATACGCCGGCAAGATAAAGCCCCAGGCCCCTCGCGTTCTTTGTCATTTATCTGTATCTCCCATCTGTTATCTGTCCATACTTATTCACTATTCTACAAAATCAATTACTCCGATGAAGGGCAGATCACGGTATCTCTGCGCGTAATCCAGTCCATATCCTACCACAAACTCATCCGGAATATTAAAAGCTGTGTAATCCACCACAACCTGCGTGATCCTGCGCTCCGGCTTATCCAGAAGCGTGCACAGGCGCAGAGAAGCCGGATTCCGCTTATCCAAAATATCAAGCAGGTAGCTTAACGTACGGCCGGAATCAATGATATCCTCCACGATCAGCACATTTCTTCCCTCAATCGGTTCATCCAGATCCTTCACGATCTTAACTACGCCGCTGGATTTCGTATCATTTCCATAACTGCTCACGGACATGAAATCCATCGTCACCGGAACTGTGATACGCTTTGCCAGCTCGCACATGAAAAACACTGCTCCCTTAAGGACACAGATCAGGTGCACTTCCTTTCCCGCGTAATCCTCACTGATTTGCCTTGCGATCTCAGCAATCCGCTGGTCCACTTCCTGCTCTGAAAGCAGGATTCTGACTTTTTCCTTCATATTTTAATTACTCCTTGATTACACATTCCCCGCCGGGTTTTGCCTTTGTATAGGAGAAGCGTTTTTCTTCTCATATATCTGATACGTGCACTTTAATACCTTCCGCGTATCCTTACGGACCTTGGCCGCCTCGCTGATCCGGCAGCCGATCACCCAGAGAATATGGGAGCCGTCCGCCAGCAGCAGAATTTCATCCCGCGCCCGGACAGGAATTTTCTGATCCGTAAAATAATCATTCAGCTTTTTCGTGCCGCCCTGCGCGTTCACCACCAGATAATCCCCTGCTTTTCTGGTCCTTACACGCAAACTGGTTTTTATTGTATCACATGAAAACCATTTCGTACACTGATTTTCTTCTAAAATTTTCTTTTTCAGATCCGGCGAGTTTTCCACCAGCTCTGTTACCAGGGAAACTTCGCCCAAAAGGAGAGTTCCCGGCACCGGCAAAACAATTCCGTCCTGCCCTCGCCGGGCGGCATCCTCGCCCTTCGGGCGGGATATCCCTCGCCGGGCAATGCCCCTCGCCGGGTTTTGCACCTCGCCGGGTTTTGCACCTCGCCTGAAGACCCGCAAAATCTGTCCTTCCCGTTCAGCACAAATCCCGCCGGGCAGGTCCATTCTTTTCCCGCAGTCCATTTCCGCAAGGCGGGCCAGCATGTCCAGATGCACAGCTCCAATGTCTTTCATTCCAGGCGCGCACATCTGAATTGCCCGTTTTAATAGTTCTTCCCGGATCAGCGGCTCTTCCTTCCAGAATTCCTCCAGCACTATGCAGATTGCCGTGCCGCCCTCCGCGAAACGATCTTCCTTTGGCGATATGTGCTGCTCTCGGCCAGCAAAAGGGAGCGTTTCCGCATCAGCGCCTCCCAGGATACACCGTTTTGCAGCCGCGTCTGTCATCTGATCCAGGTACTCCTGCACCTTTTGCAGACGTCCGGCCGCTTCAGCGATATGCCGCACGGACTGTCGGTTCAGATCCTGTTCCATCAGCGGCAGCAAAGAAAGCCGGATACGGTTTCTCGTAAACTCCTGCTCCAGATTTGTGCGGTCAGTCCTCCAGGAGAGGCCTTCCGCGCGCAGGTATTCCTCTATCTCAGCGCGGGAGAAAAACAAGAGAGGCCGGATGACCTTTCCCTGCACTGGACGAATGCCCCCCAATCCTTTCAGACCACTGCCGCGCGCCAGGTTCCAGAGCACGGTCTCTGCCTGGTCATTCTGATTATGCGCTACAGCAATCCGCGCCGCCTGGTATTTCGCGGCAGTTTCTTCAAAAATCTGATACCGCGCTGCGCGTCCGGCTTCCTCATGGGACATCCCCTCTGAAAGAGAAAGTGCCTTCACATCCACATGAACCTCTCGCCGCGGCACATTCCACTTCTCACATAAATCTTCTACAAAAGCAGCGTCATCCAGACTTTCCTGTCCCCGGAGGCCATGTTCCACATGCACCACTATCAGAGAAAAAGAAATCCTTTCGCGCGCCAGGCAGAGCAGGCGCAGCAGGCAGACAGAATCCGCCCCGCCGGATACACCCGCAATCACGCACTCACCCGGCTCTATCATGTGGTATTCTTCCAACACGTGATAAAAACGCTCTTTCATCTTCGTCTGTCCTTCTTAACTCCATTCACTGCGGGATGGGCGCTTCCATAGCTCCGCCCATCGCAAAGCGATCTTTAAATGGCGGAGCGTCCTGCCGCCGACCTGCGGGAGGGGGCGTTTCCACTCTCTTTCTCCCAGATTGTCCCGACCAGCAGCGTCATATCATCCCGCGCCTGACGCTGCTGCATCAGATACACGCGCTCCATCAGCCTTCTGGCGTGTTCCTGCGCGTTGCGCGTCATGGTCCGGATAATCAGCTCCGCCATCGTTTGCTCGCGATTTTCACCAGGAATCGCGTCCAGTACGCCATCCGTCATCATCACAATATTCGCGCCCGGCTCCAGGCTCCTGTGCATGCTCTCATAATCTGAATGCTGAAGCACCCCAGTCGGAAAGGAACCCGCGCGGATTACCTCGATCTCCTGATTTTTCCGGATAAAAGAAGGCGCCGCCCCTGCTTTTATCAGATCACAGGTCGCATGATAAAGGTCAACCATACATAAATCAATCGTAGAAAACCCCGAACTGTTGTTTTGCAAAAGCATACCGGAATTGATCATCCGGACTGCTGTCTCCTGTGGAAATCCCGCGGCAAGAAACTGCTCCAGCAATTCAATTACCTTCTCACTTTCCCGGTTTGCCTCTATACCAGAGCCCATTCCGTCCGCCAGACTCATCGCCACGCGGCCATTGTCCTGCAAAACCAGAGAATAATTATCCCCTGATACCAGCTCTCCGTCCTTCGTGATCCGCGCGACCCCGCAGAAAAGCTGATAATTGGCGTCCGACACAAAATGAAAAAGTGCGGGCTCATCCCAGACTGACGCACGGCAGTCCGGCGCCGGGCTCATCCGTTCACCGCAGCACTCAGAGAGCGCCTCCGCAATCGTTTTCGCGGACACTACAGTCGGACGTCCGAGAGACAAATGCAGGCGCCGCGGCTGAGCCCCAGACTTTGTCAGCGGTTTTGTGCTCCCTCCATAAAACAGGGTCCGGCGATGCCCAGTATGCAGTGTCAGATAAATCTCCATCTCCCGCTTTTCCCGCGCGAAAACGCGGATATCATCTATTTCCACATATAAAAAACGCAGTTCCCTGGCAAGCCGCCGTCTGATTTGCCATTCCCGCTCCTGCTGACCGGCAAATCCTTCTGATGTCCGCTTCAGCAGCTCGGCTGTCTGCAGAATCTGCTCCCCCGCCGCCTGACGCTGTTCCAGCATCCGGTTGTTCCAGAGCAGATTCAGCCGTGCTTCTTCGTAGCCTGCCCGCAGGGCCAGAGCCAGCTGCTCCGGGCGCTCGCAGATGTCCCCGGCCTGCTTCATTCGCTTCGGCGAAGGACAGCCGCTGTTCTCGATGTCCTGCAAAAAAGCGTACCACAAACGACCATTTTTTGCGTAAGTATCCATCCAGCAGCGTTCCATCTGACCGCAGCCTGTACAGACGCGGTCCTTAATTTCCCCAAACAGAGACTGCAAATCCTCATTCCCCAGGCGCGCTCTCTGACATGGAAGTTTCCCGAAAAGCTCTGCCAAGGAGTAATACGCCTCCGCGTACCGCATGATCTGCGCCTGTTCCGGCTGCATCCATCCGCTCATATATCCCATCCCCCCTCTTGCCGTATCCGGCGTTCACCCATCATAACACATGCCGGGCGCGAACTTTGTCGAAAGGAGGATGGAATCGGATAGGGGAACGCTTTTCTCCCCTGTCCGCCTGCGCGATATGCCATAAGGATTGCCGACGCAGTCGGAGGGCGCTGAGTGCCAGTGGCACTCGGTTAGCCCTCGCCGGGTTTTGCCCCCAATCTCCGATTGTGGGGCGCGGGCATCCCACGCTTCGCATGGGATAAACCTTGCTTGGCTCTGTGCATAAAAAATGAGGAGGATACCGCGCTTTGCAATATCCTCTCACACGTTAAGTCAACAATATCATGATTTGGGCATCATTCAGCCGCACGGTAGATCACATCATCCTCATAAACCAGTCCAAGCTTTTCCCTGGCCAGTTTCTCAATGTATTCATCCGAATTCAGATATTCGCTCAGATCCTCGATCTCCTGCGCTCGAACTTCCTCGTCCTGAATCTCCTGCTCCAGCTCTGCTTTCTGAGATTCGTATTCCGCGTTCTGCGCCCTCAGAGACTGACTCTGAACCAGCAGACTCACAAGCAGAATCATAACAATCACGGAAATCAGATACATGCCGAGACGATTCCCCATACTCAGCTGCTTTCTTTTTTTTGCCGCCATCCCAAAGACCCCTTCGTTATTTTGTCTTTACTTCCCTGTTTTTTATTTCCGTTCGTTCCTCTTGCGCGCTTCCCCTTACATTTTTGCTTTCCAGCATCACCCTCACCTGACAGGGAATGAGCCTCCCCTGGTGATGCAGCCCGTCCTCGTCGAGAGTGACTTTTTCGCTTTCCCGCATCTGCGCGCGTATGCTGTTTATTGTACCCTCTTTTACGAGTAAATTCAATTCTTTTCTTGCATTTTTTACAAAAAATTTTAACAGGGTTCGACAGCATCCGCCACAGAAAAGCGAAGGCTGCGGCAGGCAGCCGGAAAAGCGCAGACAAAAATCTTACTACAAACCGGCTGACGGTCAGATGATACAGCAAAAAGCCCAGAAAAATCCCCGCAGCGGCATAGCCGCGCAGGACGCCGCTTGTTTCCCGGAAGGACAGCCAGAAAGTCAGAAATCCAGCCAGCAGCCAATACAGGAAATCCTCAAAAGAAAGCACGAGCAGATTATGGCGGCAGATTCTGCGCAGGGCACGCAATACATCATAGAGCAGGGTCAGCAGGGCGCCATGAAAAATAAAGATTAAAAAAACGGCAGTCTCCTGCCGTATCACACTGCTCATTGGAACATCCTTTTGATCAGATTTCCTTTTTTCGCAGGATTGCCGCCGGAGTAAATAATGCCATCCACACTGCCGCGCATTTTGACTTCCCCTGTAGAAAGCTCCAGGCGCCCGATACGCAGGCCTTTTCCTTTCACAGTCAGAATCCCCTGCTCCGTCTGGAGTACCACAGTATTGTCATCAAATGAGAGGACATCTGTTACCCCCGTCACACAGCCTTCCGCTCTCTCGCTCCACGAAATGCTGTGCGGCTTTCCACTCTTTTTCTCTTCCATCCAATACTCCGGGTGCAATCACTTTGCTAAAATTATATGAAGCATGATCTTCTTTCAGAACTGGATTCCTTATAGCTGCGGCTGCACAAAAAGAAAACCGGCGGCTCTAATGTCCTCCGGTTTTCTTATTTCCGATTGAATTCCCGTTATTTTTACAGAAGCCGATACATCTCGGCTGCCGCCTCTTTTTTCACAGTCTCCTGAACGGATAGCACCTCCGCCTTCACCGTACGGCCGCCGAACGCGATTTCGATCACATCGCCGGGCTTTACCGCCAGAGAGGCCTTCGCCGTCTTGCCATTGACAAGCACGCGGCCCGCGTCGCAGGCTTCGTTTGCCACGGTGCGGCGCTTAATCAGGCGCGATACCTTCAGAAACTTGTCCAGGCGCATCGGCTCACTCATTTACCGCGTCCTTCAGAGCTTTTCCTGCTTTGAACTTCGGTGTCTTTGACGCTGCGATCGTCATGGTCTCGCCGGTCTGCGGATTTCTTCCCTCTCTCTCCGGACGGGTAGAAACCTCGAATGTACCAAAGCCAACCATCTGTACCTTCTCCCCGCTCTTAAGCTGCTCTTCCACTACCTCAGTGAAAGCCTTCAGAGCCTTCTCCGCATCTTTTTTAGACAACTCGGTCTTCTCCGCGATCGCCGCGATCAATTCTGTCTTATTCATTTCAAATATCCTCCTGTAAATATTCTCTTTTGGGATAGCTATCCGGAGCAGTCTTCCTTTGTTCCTGCTGCCGTACCGTTCTATTTATATAATGCAATAAATCTTTTGTCAAGGTTTTTTACAACATCTTATGAATCATCGCCAGAACCTGCTCGCCGAGCGCCGCAGACTTCTCGTCCGCGTCCGCAAGGGAGGTACCCTTGATGCCGTAATAAAACTTTACCTTTGGCTCCGTGCCGGACGGGCGTACGCAAAGCCACGCGTCATCCGACAGGTCATAATAAAGCACGTTGGAATTGGGCAATCCGGTCGGCTTCACTTCACCGGTCGCGGTATCCTGGATCGTGTCAGCCTTGTAATCGCGCACAGAAAGCACCTTGTAGCCGCCGATCTCGGCAGGCGGGTTTTTCCGCAGCGTATCGAGAATCTCCTGGATCTTCTGCAGACCCTCAATGCCCTTGAGGGTAATGGACTGAATGTCATCTTTGTAATAGCCGTAGCGCTCATACATGTCAATCATTGCGTCCCAGAGAGTCTTGCCCTGCGTCTTATAGAATGCGGCTGCCTCCGCGAGTGCCATGACAGCCACGATTGCGTCCTTGTCGCGCGCGTGTGTGCCGATCAGGCAGCCATAGCTCTCCTCAAAGCCGAATAAATACGTGCCTTTGCCGCTCTGCTCAAAGCCAAGGATCTGCTGTCCGATATACTTAAATCCGGTCAGCACTTCTGTGAGACCGCATCCGTAATATTTCGCGATCGCGTCCGCCATATTCGTCGTCACGATCGTCTTGATCAGAACTCCGTCCTCCGGAAGTCCCTGCAGCGCCTTTTTCTGCCCGATCTCATAATCTGCCAGCAGGCAGCCGGACATATTGCCGGTCAGGGTATGATATTCGCCAGTTTTCGCATCCTTTACACGCACACCGAGGCGGTCAGCATCCGGGTCGGTCGCCAGTACCAGATCCGCGTCAATCTCCTTCGCAAGCTTCAGCCCCAGCTCAAAGGCCTCGTCGGCCTCCGGGTTCGGATAGCTCACTGTCGGGAAGTCGCCGTCCGGAAGCTCCTGCTCAGGTACGACATAGACGTTTTCAAAGCCAAGCTCCTTTAACACGCGGCGCGCCGGGAGATTGCCCGTGCCGTGCAGCGGAGTATAGACGATCTTCAGATTTTTGCTTTCCTGGGCGATGGCTTCCGGATGAAGCACGAGCTTTTTGAGGCATCCGATAAACGCGTCGTCGACCTTTTCGCCGATCACCTCATAAAGTCCCGCCGCAACCGCAGCTTCCTTGTCCATCGTTTTCGCCGCGGTGTAATCTGTAATCGCCTTTACCTCGGCCATGATGCCGGTATCATGCGGCGGCGTGATCTGCGCGCCGTCCTCCCAGTACACCTTATAACCATTATACTCAGGCGGGTTGTGGCTCGCGGTGATGTTGATACCCGCGATACAGCCCAGCGTCCTTACCGCAAAGGAAAGCTCCGGGGTCGGGCGCAGAGACTCAAACACATACGCTTTGATGCCGTTCGCCGCCAGGGTCAGCGCCGCGAAATCCGCGAATTCCGGAGACATGTGGCGGGAATCAAAGGCAATTGCTACACCTTTTTCTTTGCCACCCGCTTTGAGAATATAATTCGCAAGGCCCTGCGTGGCCTTCTGTACGACGTACTGGTTCATACGGTTCGTGCCCGCGCCGATAATGCCGCGCAGTCCCGCTGTACCAAACGCCAGCTCCGTGTAAAACCTCTCCTTAATTTCGTTTTCATCATTTTCAATCGCTTTCAGCTCCGCCTTTGTCGCCTCGTCAAAGTACGGATTGGAAAGCCATTCTTCATAAGCCTGTCTGTACGCTTCCATGGAATACAATACCTCCTCAAGTATTTTTCGCTTTTTCTGAACTCTCATGGTTACATGCCACACCTGTAGATCGTGAAATCCCGTAAATCTGATCAAAGTGTAGCTTACTGCCTCTCATGTCTGTCTTGCGATACCATCAAATTGCTCAGAATCGGTTTTATTATAACAGGATTTTCCAGAATTGAAAACCGCTTTTCACTGCATTTTCATAAATTAGCCATACTTCACAATATTTTAATAAAATCCTGCCGCGCGCGCTCCTGGCGATTCGTTTTCTCCAGCTTTTCCATATACTGGCGCGAAATCCAGGCTTTGCTGCCGACATAATAGCTGCCGGCCAGTTTGCGGAATTTTTCCGGATAAAGCATTTTCACCCGCAGCAGCCGCCGCTCGGTGGCTGAGAGCGTCCGGATCTGTGTATAGGATTCCAGCATACGCTGCCCAAGGCGCACGTTCCATTCCTGTTTTTCCAGGATTTTGCGCATAAAATAGTAAAGGTCGTTTACCTGAAAATCAAACCGGCAGCTGTCAAAATTCGTCGTGGCAACCTCTCTGCCGCAGATGAGAATATGGTGGTGGCTGTAATCCCCGTGGCAGATGGCGTTCGTGCTTTCCTTTTCCAGTGCAGTCAGATGGTCCGTAAGTGTCAAAAGCTCCTCTTCCGCCTTGCACGCCTGGGCATAATACGTTTCATAAGTATCCAGAAAGTTCTGTTCAAACACCGTCCTGCGCGGCCTGCTGCGGACAAAAGAACGGATCTTCCGCAGCTGCGCGTTCCAGGACGCAAGTTCCTCCGCCGGCCTGCGCGCCGAAAAACGCGTCCGTCCTCCAATATCAGATATGGACTCTTCATCCAGGCGCATTCGTCTGTGCAGGCATGCCAGATTCCGCACCGCGCACAGAATTTCCCCTTCATTTGAAGTATCGCATTCCCGTCCCGCGTACCATTCCTTCACGACGTAACCATTTCCTTCCCAGTCTCTGGAAACCAGACATCCCTCTTTATTTGGTAGAATCAGATCCACATTTTCATATCCGCTCCCGCGGAGCTTTTCCATCACCCGGTTCTGAAAGCAGGCTCTGTTTTCAGAACCGGAATAATCGCTTAAAATCCGGAATCCTCCGGGCGTATCCAGATACCAGGAACCCCGTCCGCGTCTCGTGCCCGTTATTTCCATCTCATATTGCTCCAGTATTCTCAATGCCCTGTCATTCATGCCGCGTCCTCCCCATAAAGACCTTTTTACTGTCGCTGCGATAAGCTATCTTATGAGAAAGTACGCAAAAATATGAAATCCCCGGGAACCATATATCCTATATCGCCCCACGCAGAAGAGAGCACACTCTTACATCGTCTGTGCGGAAGAGAGCGCACTCTTACATTCACCTTGCCGCCTCACGCATCCGCTTCAAAATCCTTTTTTCCGCGCGGGATACCTGTACCTGCGTCATGCCAAGGCTTGCCGCGACCTGCGTCTGCGTCATATCGTCAAAATAGCGCATCTGAATTATTTTCCGTTCATCCGGTTCCAGAAATTCCAGCAGCTGCGCGAGCAGAATTTTATTCAGCATATCTTCATTGTGATCACGCCCGTCAGGCAGACGATCCTCCAGCAACACAGGCGTACCGTCACTCTGGTAAACCGTCTGACTTAGAGACTCAACGTCCCAGGCAGCCTCCATCGCCAGCACCAGTTCTTCCGGAGTTACCCCCGTTTCCCTGGAAATTTCTCCAAGCGTTGGCTCTGATCCGGTCGTGTATTCCAGCAGTTCTCTAGCCCGGAAAGCTTTGGCCGCCGTTTCTTTCAGAACGCGGCTTACCCGTATCATGCCATCGTCCCGCAGAAAGCGGCGGATTTCTCCGACGATCACCGGCACCGCATAAGTCGAAAAACATACGTCAAATGTGCTGTCAAAATGATCAATTGCTTTTAGCAAGCCAATACTCCCGATCTGTACCAGGTCTTCATACTCACACCCACGCCCCAGGAACCGCCGCGCGGCCGTAAAGACGAGTCCCATATTATTCTGAGTCAGCTGTTTTCTGGCTTCTTTATCCCCCTCGTGAGCATTCTTAATCAGCGCAAGGGTCTGTTCTTCCATCCGTCACTCCTTATCTTTCTGAATAAAGAGACTTTCTGATGGCGAAACGGCCTGCGGACGGTCGCAGCTGTTCTGAGACGGCGCTGCCTTTATAAACCGTCTGCTCATGCGCACCAGGGTGCCGCGGCCTGCTTCAGAAGTGACCTCCAGCGTGTCCATAAACGCTTCCATAAAAGTAAATCCCATCCCGGCACGGTCACATTCTGTACGGGTCGTAAACAGCGGCTCCATTGCCCGCTTTACGTCCGGGATCCCACAGCCGGTATCCCGTACTTCCACATACAGTGCATCATCCCGGATCCGGCAGGCAATCCATACCTTGCCTGCCCCGTTGGGATAAGCATGGATGATCACATTGGTCACCGCCTCGGAGACAGCTGTTTTTACATCTTCCACCTCTTCCAGGGTCGGATTCAGCTGCGTCAGAAATGCCGCGACCGTCACTCTGGCAAAGCTTTCATTACACGAGCGGCTGTCAAACTCCAGGAGCATTTCATTAGACATTTCATCAGATGTGCTATTTGATCTTTTGTCAGGTATTGTATCAGGTATTCTATCAGGTATTGTATTAGGTATTGTATTAGATATTCTATTTAATATTCTATTTGATGTTTCACTTGATGCCATCTGATACATGGTCTTCCCCTCCTTCCACGCTCAGCCAGAGACCGGCATTCCTTCAAAAATGTCCATGATTTTATCAATTCCAGCCATCGTAAGAATCCGGTTCATGCGCGGTCCAACATTCACCGCCATGATCACACCGCCCATAAAACGCGTCAGTTTATAACGGCCAATCAGCATTCCAATCCCGGAGCTGTCCATAAATGTCGTGTCCGAAAAATCAAACAGAACACAACGGATATGCTTTTGCTGTATCAGCCGATCCGCTTCCGCGCAAAGAGCATTCGCGATGTGATGATCAATCTCCGCAGGCAAATGTATACAAAGCATCGTACCTGTAACCGTAAACAAAGAATTCCGATTCAAAATCAACGCACCTCCTCCATCATTCATGAACTATATATATGCTGTGCATCAAAAAGGAGAGCGCGCACGCGCTCTCCCATACTTTTGGGTTTCTCTTTGGTTTTTTGGCTCTCATTGCATGTCCGTACTCGCTTGCGAGTATGGACGAAGGCCGCGCCTATCGCGCAGCGATTTTCAAATGCGCGGCTTTCATTGTATCACATTTCCGTTGGCGTCGTACTGCAGGCCAGTCGTTGGATCCGTCCATACGGCGTCGGATGAAGTGCCGGTCGATGCGGAGTCATCGTATATCGTAATCACATCTTCTGAAGAAGTATTCTCCGCGGACTCCCCGGTATCTGTACCGGCGGCAGAGGTATCCGTACTCGTATCAGCCGCAGCATCGGTCTGAGCCGTGACATCCGTGGCCGCGTCTCCAAGACCGCTTAAATCAAGCGTATCCGCTGTGGTATCTCCCGAGGAAGAGGAGGAGATATATCCTTCTATCACGGAGGCATTGGACGGATAGTATTCGATGATCTGGTTGAATACCTCGTCCGCGCTGTCCCGGTCTCCCAGGTAATAATACGCCATGCCAAGATAAAGCAGCGCATTATAGTGGTTGGACTGCTCACGGTTCGGATCGGCCTCTACAGCCTTCTCCAGATCCTCCGCCGCGCTCTGGTAATCCTTCTGCACGTACGCTGTTGTGCCGGAATTGTAGTACTGTGAAAACAGGCTTGCCGACACCGCGCTGCTTAAGGATTCATACAGCGCCAGCGCATTTCCCTCGTAAGCATCAGAGCTGAGATTCAGAAGTTCTTCCGCGGCATTTGATTCGTCCCCGCTGACGTATTGCTCCGCGATCGCGAGCAGCTCATCATAGCTCTCTACCTTCGCGAGCGCGGCGTCGCGGTCTTCCTCCGCCTCGGCTACCTGTTCCAGGTATCCGTCGATCTCTTCCTGCAGCTCTTCCGCCTCCACCTGGACGGTTGCAAGTTTCGCATTAGCTTCTGTTACTTGACGATTTGCCTCATCATTGACTGCCTGCTTATTAGCCGGCACAATCAAAAACCATACAATCGCCCCGCCCAACAGGATACCGAGGATGATGTTGATAAAAGTAGCGATGGTCGAACTGTCGCGGAAAGTCGTGGGCTGGATGATCATCTCATTCCCGCTTAAATACCGCAGCGTATCAGATACTTCAGTTTCCTCCGCTTCCTTCTCATTCTTTTTTCTCAGCCTTGCGCGTCCCGCGCCCTTACCGGTCGCGTTTTCGATCTCCTGCAGATACCTCAGAGTCGTCGTATTGGTCGCGTCAATCTGAACCGCTTTTCGCAGCAGCTTTCTCGACCGGTCGTATTCCTGCCGTTTCATGTATAAAAGTGCCAGCAGCTGATAGGCCTTGACCAGCTTCGGATTGTGGTTGATGACCTTTTTCAGCTGAATAATGGCCATGTCCTCATTGTCCTCCCGGCAGTAGAGGACGGACTGGTTGTACTTTCGGATCGACTGATTGATCTGATCCAGCTTATTTTTATTGCTCTGAATCTGGTCCAGATAATAATCGGCCAGATTGTCCTCCCCCTGGAGGTTCTTGCTGATGACCCACTCGCAAAGCGCGGAAACCGCCTCGCCCGTCTCATAATAACACAGGCCCAGCAGATTACGCGCGCCGGTATTTTCCTTATTAAACTTCAGGCTGCGCTTTAAACAGGTGATCGCTCCCTCCATATCCCTGATGCGCGCCTTTTCCAGCCCCTCATTGTACAGAAGATTCGAAATGCGGGCGATCCGCTTCTGAATCGAAATATCCGCTCCGCAGCCCGTACAGTAATCCGACTCGCCAAGAGGGGTGTTACAGTACATGCATTTCATCGATTCCCCTGCTTTCTGTTCTTCTTCTCCTCCCTGAGCATCTCCTTTAAAATGTCGCTCATGTCGGTCAGGTCGCGGCTGTATATCGCGTCCTCCGCTTCATTGACATCCATGCTGGTGTGGAATTTTTTCAACTCTTCTTCATAATTAATCATATGTACTCACCCATTATTTATTATACTGTCCTGCTCTGAAAGGATCGCCTTGAGTTCTCCCACCAGATACAGGGAACCGGCGCAGAAAAGGATCCCGTCTCCCCGTCTGGCAAGCGCCTCCTCAAATGCTTCCCGCACATTTGCATACGCGATCACCGAAGCATCCGTATACCTGCGGAACGCATCTGCAATGGTGTCGGGCGAAAGAGCCCGAGAGCCGCCGACCTGTGTCACGACCACATCGGAAAGCCGTACCCCCTCGCAGATCTCCTGAATCATCTTTTCGTATTCCTTATCCGAGACTGCTGAGAAAAGAAGGATGATCCTCCTTCTCCCCGTCCGGGAAATTTCTTCGGAAGCTTCCTGCATACTCTGCATCGTGCGGATCAGCTCCTGGACGCCGTCGGCGTTGTGCGCGCCATCGAGGATGACACCCGGCATCACCGTCTCCATCCTCCCGGGCCAGCGCGCGGCGGCGATACTGGCGGCCGCCTGTGCCGCAGAAACTTTTTGTTCTTTGTCAATCACCCGGAGCGCGATCAGCGCAAGCGAGCTGTTGACCACCTGGTAGAGCGCCGGATACGGCACCGTGACCCTCACCCGCTCATCATACCCGGAATCCAGCAGAAAATCAATGCTTTTATCTGTTTTTCCCAAGATTTGACTCATCGAAGCGTCATAGCGGTACGTTTTCGCGTGCATCCGGACTGCGGTTTCCTCAATGACAGCCGCCGATTCCGGATTGCGTCCGTCGTAAACCACCGGCACGCCTTCCTTAATAATCCCGGCCTTTTCCGCCGCGATTTTTGCCACCGTATCCCCCAGATATTCCATATGATCCAGGCTGATGCTTGTGATCACGCAGGCAATGGGATGTTCCACAAGGTTGGTCGCGTCCAGCCGGCCTCCCAGGCCGGTCTCCATCACCAGATACTCCACCTGCGCTTCCTCAAAAATCAGCAGGCCCACAGCAAAAAGCGTCTCAAAATACGCCGGATGCGCGTATCCGTCCGCCATCATCTCTTCGATCACCGACATCACACGGGTAAACGCACGGGCAAACGTCTCGTGGGATACCGGCTTCCCATCGATCGCGAACCGCTCCGTAATCTCCACCAGATGCGGCGAGGTAAACAGACCGGTATGCCGTCCGGCATCCGTCAGGATCGCAGACAAAAACGCGCAGACACTTCCCTTTCCATTCGTCCCGGCCACATGGATGACCTTCATCTTCCGCTCTGGCCGTCCCAGGCGGCGCAGCAGCTCACGCGTATTCTCCGGGCCGTTCTTCTTCGTAAACTTCGGTGTGCTTTCTATATAGGCAACTGCTTCTGTGTAATTCATCTCTTTTGTCTCCTCAAGGCCGAAAATCCCGGTCTTTTTGTTGCTTTCTCTTAACTGGCAGTCCAGGTCCTTCCTCTGCTTTCTCTCATAAATATTTTCTGAGCACGGTAAGCATTTCTTTTACATCCAGCGGCTTGGCGATGTGGGCGTTCATGCCGCAGTCCAGGCATTCCTGCACGTCGCTGGAAAAGGCGTTGGCCGTCATCGCCAGAATCGGCAGAGTACTGTCCGCGCGGTCAAGGGCGCGGATCTGCTTTGTGGCTTCATACCCATTCAGGATGGGCATCTGAATATCCATCATGACAGCATCATAATATCCGACTGCCGACTGCGCAAACATGTCCACACATTCCCGGCCGTTTACCGCGTGACTGGTCTCAATCTCAAACGATTTCAGGATTTCCTCCGCGATTTCCCAGTTGATATCAATGTCCTCCGCCACCAGAATCCGCTTCCCTGCAAGATTCGTCTGACTCTCCGTCTGTTTTACTGTCTCATTCTCAACCTCATCCGCATACCGCGACAGGGTTTCATACAAAGTCGATTTAAACAAAGGCTTTGAAATAAATCCATCAATCTGGGCAGAGCGGACCTCTTCCTCAATATCGCTCCAGTCGTACGCGGAAATCAGGAAGATCGGAATCCTGCTCCCAATCCGGCGGCGGATCTCACGGATAGTCTGGATCCCATCCATGCCAGGCATTCTCCAGTCAATCAGGGCAAACTGATAATCCTCCTTTTTCCCGTGGTGCGCCTCAATCATGCGGACCGCCTCCTGGCCATCCACCGTCCATTCCGCATTTGTCCCAAGCTCGGCCAGGCTCTCCGAAGCACTGGTGCAGAGCTCTTCGTTATCATCCACGAGCAGGATATTCCATGGAGGCAGCTTCATTTCCGCCGTCCCCTGGGCCTTTTCAAAATCCAGTGTGACATGGAAACGGCTGCCGCAGCCCGGCTCACTTTGCAGATCAATCGTTCCTCCAAACTGATCCACGATTGCTTTGGTGATCGCCATGCCAAGGCCGGTGCCTTCTGTCCTGCCGACCCACTCTGAGTTTTCCCTGGCAAACATGTCATAGATCGTTTTCTGAAATTCTTCGGACATCCCGATCCCGTTATCTTCCACGATAAAATGCGTCCGCACAAAATTCTCCTCAGATGAGAATACCTCCTCAGGCTGGGCAGCAGAGTCTCCGCCCGCAGTACGTAAATGTTTACGTGAATATTTTCCGGCAGAACCAGGGCGAGTCTCCGTCGAAAGATCGTCACTCAAAGAGCAGCTTTCCTGGTAGACGTACACATCAATCCTGCCGCCCTCCGGTGTGAATTTTATCGCGTTGGAGAGCAGATTCAGCAGAACCTGACTGAGTCGCGTCCCGTCGCAGATCAGATCTTCTGAAATCATATTGCGGATAAAAATATCGAAGTCCTGATTTTTGGCCCGAATCTGCGGCTGCACAATATTTACGATATCGTCCATCAATTCGCGCAGAGAAACGTGCGTCATGCGCAGCGTCATCTTGCCGCTCTCAATTTTTGACATATCCAGCACGTCATTGATCAGCCCCAGCAAATGCCGGCCTGACAGCTTGATTTTCTGCAGGCAGTCCTCCACTTTTCGGGGATCCTGCTGATTTTTCAGGGCGATGTCCGTCATGCCCATAATCGCGTTCATCGGCGTCCGGATGTCGTGGCTCATGCTCGAGAGAAAATCACTCTTCGCCTTATTGGCATGGATGGCTTCCTTCCGCGCCTCTTCCATCTCCCGCACATAATGCTGCGTCAGTCTGTAATACCGCAAAAATACAAAGATCATGCTTGCGAGAATAATCGCAAGGGCACCCAGAATGGACATAATCCGCAGCTGATCCAGGTCAAGAACAGTCTGCTTGATCACGCCCTCCGGCATCACCGTCACCAAATACCAGCTGGGTTTTATGGAGATCGGTGTGCAATAGATGTAACGTTCCTCTCCGGCAACTGAAATAGTCATGCCGTACTCCTCACTGTTCTCCATGGCGGCGCGCAGCTCTGCCTCGTAAATATCACTCGTCTTGCCATTGAGCGTTTCAAAGTCTTCTTCTATCCGTTCAAAATAATTTTCATCATCCACAGCGTCCGCGTTCCGGATGACAAAATCTCCGTCCATATCAATGACGTGCGAATACGCATCCGCATCCTCGGTATAAAGGTAGAGAGCCTCGTTGATATCCGCCATCGGCACACCCGCCAGCAGCGCAACGCTTTTTCTCCCGTCTCCCATCTCATACCTGGCGGCCCTTCCGAAAAGGAAGACCATTTCACCGCTGCTGTTAATCCCGCGTTTGATGACACAGTCATAGGCGTCAAGAAGATCCTGTACGTCATCCTCGCCTTCAAAGACCATCTCCTCGCCGTAGACCGTCACCAGCTCTCCATCTTCCCCGTACAGTCCCAGCCAGATAAAGCTCCTGGACTCCGCCATCTCGCTGAGCTCCTCCAGCGCGTCCTCGCTGTATTCCGCTTCTTCAAGCGGCGCCGAACGGATAATCGAGTCCACCTGATCCAGCCGCAATCCTACAATGGTCTGAAACTTCTGCTGGATCTGCTCGTTGATCTCTGATGCATAAATCTTTCGGATGCTTGTGATCGTCCCCCGCGTCTCCCCTGTCATAAAGGTCGCCAGGCCGGCAAAAACTATTACACAGATCAGAAGAACCGCGCAAAAGCTCCATATGAGCAGCCGTCTTGTCCTTTTTTCCATAAACCCTCGCCCCATTTTCCTGCTCAGACATCGTCTCCCGCAGACATTCTTTCTGAGCAGGCACTCACTTTATCGTCAGTCATTCTGTTTTTCCGATATGACTCGTTGCTTCGTCCTCATCGTCCTGTTTTTCCTGATAAAGTGCCAGAATGCGATCCTCTGCCTGCCGGAAGGCTTCCAGCACCTTCGGATTAAACGCGCCGCACTCCCCGTTGAAAATCATCTGCACCGCATCTTCGTGGCTGTAAGCTTTTTTGTAGACACGGTCAGAGGTCAGCGCATCATACACATCCGCGACAGCCGCCACCTGTGCCCAGATGGAGGTCTCATCGCCCACCAGATGATCCGGGTATCCCTTTCCATCCCAGCGCTCATGATGATGGCGGCAGATATCATAACTGTAGACATAGGTACCCTCGTCCACCAGATCCGGTATTTTCCGAAGGATTTCACAGCCCTTTACGGTATGCCCCTTCATAATCTCAAACTCTTCTGCCGTAAGCTTCCCAGGCTTATTCAGAATCTGATCCGGTATGGAAATTTTCCCGACATCATGGAGTACGGCAGACATCCCGATCTTGTCAATCTCAGCAGACGACAGGCGGTATTCGGGATACCTGTCGCTCACTTCCTGCATCAGGATCCAGGTCAGGGTACTCATCCGCCGGACATGCTCACCGGATTCACAGTCCCGGAACTCGATCAGCGCGGCCAGCGTCGCAATCACCGACCGGTTCATCTTTTCCAGGCGCGTCACCTGCGCTGACACGATGCTCTCCAGCTCATTCTGATAGCTGTACAGATCAATGATATTTTTGATCCTGTGCCGGATAAAATGTCCGTAAAATGGTTTATTGATAATATCGACCGCACCGAGATGATAAGCTTCCAGAAGCAGATCCCGGTTCTCCGACGCCGTAATCAGAAATACCGGTATTTTCTGGATCCTGCCGGTCGCATTCATGTCCTTTAAAACGCCCAGCCCGTCCGTCCCGGGCATCAAAAGATCCAGCAGCACGGCAGAAATATCCTCGCCGCCATTGATAATGGCAAGCGCCTCTTCGCCGCCCGCGGCCTCCAGAATATCATAATCATCCTTGAAAATCTCCGCCAGCACTGCCCGGTTGATCTCCACATCGTCTACAATCAAGATTGTCTTCTTTTCCATATTCTTCTAATCAGTTCTCCCTACGTTTTCCCTGCGGATCCAGGCAGGTTTCTCTTACGCCCAACGCGGAACGTTTACACAGTATGCCAGGGCTATAGCGTCCTCAAAACTGCTCCCGCCCATATTTCCGAATGCACGCCGCAATCTCCTCCTGCACAGGCAAAATCCCGCGGATCTCGTCCTTTGCCCGGGGAATTTCTCCTGCCCGAAGCAGATTCACAATCTCCGTATAGGCCTCATACAGCGGCCGGATGGAAAGATTCCCCGCTGCTCCTTTCAGAGCATGAATGTTCTGGAGCGCCTCGGCACATTCTTCCTCCGAAAAGTCAGGCGACACCGGCGTCTCCTTAAGCATATCGGCAAACTTCACCAGCATCCGCTCATACAGAGCCGTATTTCCCATCAGACGGTCCGTGCCTTCTTCTACATCCACGCCCAGCGTTTTTATCTCTTCCAGAAGCCCCATGCAGCCCTGTCTCCTTTCCATAGCACCGCCCCCAAATGCGAAGCATTTCTATAAATGGGCGGTGCGACCTGCCGCCGAACGAATGTGAGGGGCGTTTCCGCAGCACCGCCCCCAAATGCGAAGCATTTTTTATATATGGGCGGTGCGACCTGCCGCCGAACGAATGTGAGGGGGCGTTTCCGCAGCACCGCCCCCAAATGCGAAGCATTTCTATAAATGGGCGGTGCGAAATCTATAAGAATTATAACACAAAGCAGAAAAAAGGCAAGCAGGAATATAGCTTCCATCCTATTATTTATTCAGGCAGGAAATAAGCCCCGCTCCTGGCAAACGCACAGCATTTTAACTATGATCGGCTCATGCTTCCCCAGCTGCGGGCGAAGGCGTCTGGCCCCAGGCGCGGATCAGTCTCCGTTTCACATAAAAATAACAGATCAGATGCGCTGCTTCCGTTACCAGCCACGAGACCGGGTAAGAAAGATACAGCACGGTCAGGGTATGATGAGCGGCAAATACCGTATAAATCCAGATGATGCGCAGCAGGCAGGAGCCCAGCAGAGACACCACCATGGGCAGGACCGACTCTCCCATGCCGCGGAGCTCGCCGGAGATGACTTCCATAATACCGCACAGGCAATAGGTCACTGCAATCACCGAGAGACGCGTCAGACCGTATGCGATGGCAGCCTCGTCTCCAGGAAGATAAATGCCAAGCAGCAGATTTCCCATTCGATATGCCAGCAGTCCGAAGACCACCCCCGTAGCAGTCACCATGAGGAAACAGTTCAAAAACACCTTGCCGATCCGGTCGAATTTATGCGCGCCGACATTCTGGCTGGTGAAGGTCTGTGCCGCCTGGTAGAACGAATTCATTGCTATATAGATAAAGCCCTCGATGTTTCCGGCAGCCGAATTCCCCGCGACAGCGACTTCCCCAAAGCTGTTTACTGACGACTGAATCAGCACATTGGACAGGGAAAACACCGTCGACTGCACACCGGCAGGCAGACCGACCCGCAGGATGCGGATCAGCTTGGAGCGCGAGACGCGCACCTTTTTCCACTCCAGGTTCATCTCCGGCTCCAGATGCATCAGACAACGCACGACCAGCACGGCAGAAACCGTCTGCGAAACGACCGTCGCAATCGCCACGCCCGCCACATCCAGATGAAACACCGCCACCAGGGTAATATTCAGGATAATGTTAATCAATCCGGCTATGACAAGATAATATAAAGGCCTTTTGGTATCACCCAAAGAGCGCAGAATCGCGCTCCCGAAATTGTACACAGCCATGGACGGCATCCCCAGGAAATAAATCCTTAAGTAAAGCTGCGACAGTCCGATGATCCCATCCGGAGTCGCCATCAGGCGCAGCAGGATGGGGCTAAGGCAAACCCCTGCCGCCGCAGTCACCAGGCCGCCGAGCAGGCTGATGGCGATGGAGGTGTGGATGGTCTCCTTGACCTGCTCCATCTCCCGCGCGCCGTAAAAATAAGCGGTCGCCACGCCTGAGCCCACGGACAGGCCGATCAGCAGGTTCACGATCAGGTTGATCAGCGCGCCGTTCGAGCCGACCGCCGCCAGCGAATTGCTCCCCGCAAGCCTTCCGACCACAATAATATCCGCAGCATTAAAAAGCAGCTGCAAAACGCCAGCCAGCATGACCGGCAGCGTAAAAATCAGGAGCTTCCCTGCCAGGGGCCCCTGTGTCATATCCATCATCTGCGGATGGGCTGTTTTCTCTTTTCCTTTTGTGTGACTCACACGTATTCCCTCCCCTTCTGATCAATCATACCGTCGGGACTTTGTTCCTTCAGCACCACCCCCAATGCGCAGCTTTTTCATAAATGGGCGGTGCGACCCGCCGCCGAACGAATGTGAATGAGCACTTTCCATATGAAAGGATCCAGTCCCTCGGTCTGTCACTGACGTAACGCAGGTCATTTCAGAGCAAAAAGATCTAAAACGCCTTCCAAAACGCCGCCCATTAAGATATCACAGGAAATATCCCTTAGCAAGAGGCAAAATCAACGACGCCATAAGGAAAAACCATAAAAAAACAGCAACACTGTCAGATGCATCTCTAAAAAACAGCGGCGCCGTCCAAAAAAACGTAAAATGCAGCGGCACTGCTCTGAGAAATGACCGAAATCCATTTCCACAGCCGCAATGCCGCGCAAAACTTTTGTACTGCACAGTATCTTTACCGTTGCGAGGATTCTGCAGCACCCTATTCTCCCGGCTCCTTATGCCGCATAAGCAAAATGACTTTTACATAAACCGCAGTCCAAAGGCAAATGTAAACGCTTTTTCTGCAAACTGATACTGCTCGCTCACGCCCGGTCCGCAGCTGTTGGATCCGATGCCTTCCTGCCTGTAGTCCAGGCAAAGTACGGTCATTCCGCTCTTCTGCAGTTCAAAATTGTGGCCCTTTTCCGTCAGCTCCTCCTGTGTATAAGGCGAAGCGTTAAAGGAGAATGGGCGCTCCGAAGCCACAGAAAGTATACTGCCCCCGCCCTGCAGCGTGAGCAGGCTGACATCCCCGCGGCTGCCGTTTTCCTGCGGGAAAATATAATCCTCATGCAGTCCGTCTACGGTCTCCTCAAACCAGCCGTGATAAGAGGCCCGGCGCTTGTCCTGATAGTTTTCGTATGGGCCCAGGCCATAGTAGGATACATGCCCCAGGGATTCCGGCAAAAACAGCCGCACGCCAAACCGTGGAAGACCCGGATAGTCCGGATTTTTCTTTACGGAAAGCTCCGCGTCGATCCGGCCGTCTTTTCCGATCCGGTAGCACGTCTCGATTTTCACAATCCACTGCCGGAAGGCCTGATACAGAGACACCTGGCCGGTGATCGCCACACAGCCGGTCTCGTCTATCGTCCATCTGGTGTCCTCGCAGCGGACAGCCGGACGCTCATAGCCCGCATCGCTCCAGGTGTGGCGGATATTCCGATCATTGTCCGTCGGCGCGCGCCAGATGTTGTACTGCATCGGTGCCTGAAGGAGCTCTGATCCTGAAATATTTTCATTATTAGCGCCGCCAGCCACGAACTGACTTCCCATTTGAGGCGTTTCCACAGCGCCGGCATTCACCAGTAAAGTAATTTTCGCGAACACTCCCTGGAACTTATCATAAACATAACGGAACTGTCCGCCCTCAACAGTCAGATAATGATCATCCTCTGTCACTTTAAAAGATGCCACGTCAGCCGTGTTTACGGATGCTTCATTTACAGAATGGGCTGCCTTTGCAAGCAGCTGCTTGGCGCGCACACAGTTGGCTCCGCCATTTTCGAGAGCAATCTCATCAAAGCCGATCACGCCATCCGTCCCGACCAGCGTTCGTCCAGAAGCGTCCGTCGTCCCCAGGCTCTCCTCCGAAGAAGACACAGCCACAGCACCGCCAATCGCGAAGCGATTTTCTAATTGCGGCGCCGCCTTCCAGACCACCTTCAGATAACTGCGTCCGCGCAGCGTCCCCTCCGGCAAAACCGCGCCGTCCAGTCTCACTTCGCCTTCTTCATGAGGACGAATCGCCAGCGCGTCTCCTTCCACGCTTCCCTGCGCGACGGCCGCGCCGTCATCCGTAATCTCCCACGCCAGGCTGCAGCAATCGCCAAGCGGCAGGAAATCCAGATAATTGTGAATCCGCAGAATGCCCGTCTTTTCATCAAAGGCAGCCACCCGCGCGGGCCGGAAAACATTCGCGAATTCTTTCAGTCCGGTATGCGGTCTGCGGTCCGGGTAAACCAGCCCGTCCATGCAGAAGTTGCCGTCATGCGGATATTCTCCGTGATCTCCGCCGTAAAAATACTTCGTCCTCGTCCGTCCATCCTCACAGACGACCGTTCCCTTGTCCACAGCGTGGTCGCACCACTCCCAGACCATGCCGCCGCACACGCCGTCGTAGTGCTGGATTTTTTCAAAATACTCTTCCAGGTTTCCCGGGCCGTTGCCCATGGCATGGGCGAATTCGCAGAAAATCATGGGACGCACGCCGGGCGCCCAGAAATCATGATCCGGATCCTTTACTTCTTTTTCAAAATATTCATCGATCTCGCGCAGCTCCGGATACATCCGACTGTGCAGATCCAGCGAGGAATAATCGTATACCGATCCCTCCGGAATATGCCATCCGCCCTCATAGTGGGTGACGCGGGTATCATCATAAGCCTTCGTCCAGGCCAGCGCCTTCTCAAAGGTGACTCCGTAAGAGCACTCATTTCCCATCGACCAGCAGAACACGCAGGGACGGTTTTTATCGCGGATGACGCACTTGCGCACACGGTCCAGCGTCGGCTCGATAAAAAGCTCATTGTCTGCGATCCAGACGTTTTCCTCACCCCATTTGCAGCCGTAAGCCGTGCAGGTGCCATGGCTCTCATTGTCTGCCTCGTCAATCACATAAAATCCATAGCGGTCGCAGAGCTGGTAAAACTGCGGCGCGTTCGGATAATGGCTGCTGCGGATGGCGTTGACATTATGCTCCTTCATCAGCCGCAGATCCCGGTGCCAGGACTCCAGACCAGTCACAGGGCCTGTCTTCGGCTCGCTGTCGTGGCGGTTCACACCATGCAGCTTGATGTTCTGCCCATTAAACAGCAGTACCCCATCCCGAACGGCAACCTCACGCACGCCCAGCTGCTCCGTAATCACTTCATCCGGCGTAGAAATAATTACCGTGTACAGATACGGTGTCTCGGCGCTCCAGAGCTTCGGGGATGGAATGAGCAGACGCAGGATCACGCTGGTTTCTGACAAAGTTACTCCCCGGTTCATGTCCGTATCCGCAGCAGCAGAACTTACTTTTTTTGCTGCAGCGTACTCATCTTCATCCGCTTCATCGCAAAATCCGCCGCAGATTTCATGTCCGGAAGCATCCTCGATCGAAACAGTAACAGGAAGCGGTTCCCCCTTGTTTTCATACGTAAATGTCAATTCCACTTCCGCGCAATTAACCGCGCTTTCAGAAGCCTCTTCCGGCGCATTGTCCAATGTGTCTTCCGAAACGCTATCCGGAACGTTTTCCGCTCTATCCTTCTGACCGCCCTGCGCCCCCTCACGAAGCAGCTTCGTCCGGATCCGATAATCCCGGATATGCGATTCCGGGCGGGCAAGCAGATAGACGTCCCGGAAAATACCGCTCATGCGGAATTTATCCTGATCTTCAAGATAGCTGCCGTCGCACCATTTCAGGACCAGCACCGCAAGGATATTTTCCCCGGGACGAAGAAAGCGGGTCACTTCAAATTCCGTCAGGGCATGCGACACCTGGCTGTAACCTACATAGCTGCCATTCAGCCACACATAAAAGCAGGAGTCCACACCCTCGAAATTTAAAAACATGCGCGGCGCCGCCGGATCCGGCTCCCACTGAAAGCTGCGCCGGTAAGTACCGCACGGGTTTTCATACGGCACATGCGGAGGATCCAGCGGAAACGGATACCTTACATTGGTATACTGATGCCGGTCATAACCATGCATCTGCCATACCGAAGGCACCGGAATCCGATCCCATTCCTCATCTGGAACATTCTCCCTGTAAAACTCCTCCTTCAGATCATAAATACTCTCATAATAGCGGAATTTCCACATCCCGTTCAGCAGGAAAAACCGCTCTGAGGCCTCCCGGTGCTCCACCGGATCCTCCAGCCTCTCCTGGGCCGGAAGATAATAAGCACGCTCCGGCTGCGTATTCTCATGGAGAACCGTCAGGTTCTCAAAATAACGCGGTACAATCATACTGGTAACCTCCCAACAAAAAATTCCTTGCCTTGCCCTGAAATTCTCGATTTGCTTCGCAAACCGGAACATACTGCGCATCTTAAAACCTGCGCTATTATTGCATATTACCCGGGGATAGTCAATTGAATTTTCGGTTATCTTCCTGTAAAAACTTCCCGCTCACATCCAAAGCCATCCCCCCTGAAAGAATCTCCGCAAAATCCGCTTATAATCCTTTCAAACATACGGACAGCTGCAAAATAATTCTGTAAAGTCTGATCGTTATTCATGAATAACCACAGAAAGCGCGGCCGTCTGCGCGCGGGGAGGAATTTACATATGATTAATCGCAGCACAAAAGACACGTTCGGATTTTTCATAGCCGGAATTGTTTATGGAATCATCGGCATGATTTACTATCGGCTGCTTTTATTTCGGTGTTTTCCGAACATGACCTACAACACTTCAAAAACGCTCCTGTGGGGAATGCTCGCGGCTTCCCTGCTGGCCGGAGCAATCCTTTTCTGGTACCGCAAGACGGAATGGTCTGCGGCCGCAAGTGTAATTCTGCCTTTCGGCATTTACACCGTTTTTTCCTATGCGAATACTGCGCGGCGGCTGCTCTGCGTTTCCATGTCCATCGCCGCCGTATGCGCCGTCGCTTATACGATTGCGCGCATGTCGCGAAAAATCACATGGGCAAGGTACAGAAAACGAATGATCAAAAACCGACTGTACGAATGTTTTTGTGTTACTCAATATCTCCTGGCCACAGGCCTCGCCGCTGTGATGCTGATTCTTTGCGTCAACAGAATCTCCGGCTCCTCCCTGCTCACCTCTTCCGTAAAAGCAGTGGTCGCGGAGGATTCCTCCGGGCAGACCATCAGCGACAGCATGGAGATCCTTTTACTTTTGCAGGAAGAAAAATGGGAGACGCTTGACACCGCTGAAAAGTTAAATGTGCTGCAGACCGTTGCAAATATCGAGGCAAGCTACCTGGGCCTCTCCAACGAACTGAATGTGTGTACCTCCAGTCTCAAAGAGAATACTCTCGGCTGCTACAATGATGATACACACAGAATCTATATCGATCGGGAGCACCTGGAAAACGATTCCGCGCGCGAGGTGCTGGACACCTGCTGCCACGAAGCCTACCACAGCTATCAGTACCGGCTTGTCGATGCTTACGCGGAAGCAAGCGACAGCGCCAAAAGCCTGCGCGTTTATAAAACAGCCGCCGCTTACGCGGAGGAATTTGGAAATTACACAGAGGGAAGCGACGACTTCTGCCAGTATTACAATCAGACCTGCGAAACAGATGCCAGAGCATACGCGGGAAGCGCGGTCGCGTACTATTACAGCCAGATTGAGGCGTATCTGGAAGAAAATTCATAAAAGCGCGTGTTCATGCCCGACCAGGCAGCCGTGATCCGATTGATCAGACCTATCTGTCCCTCTTCCAGATGCCGCTTCCGGTGCACCTGTCGATTGTGACGGGATGATCTTCAGTTCCTTCGCAATTGCAGTCAATGGACATTTCCGTGAAATTGTCCCAAAAGCGAATCCTCTTTAAATACGAAAAAGTCAGAGAGCCAGCATTCTGTTCTGGTTCTCCGACTTTTTCGATCGTCTGCTATATATGAAGTATCCCTATGCTTTTAGTCCTTTTCTGGCTTCTTCCAACAGATCCTGAAGCTCTTCCAGCTCCTGATCCAATGTCTCAGTCACATTATCTCCGATTGCCATCATGGTCAGAACTGCGTCTGCGGCTTCCATCATCCGTACTTCAACCTCTTCCCCGATATAAGCTTCCTCAATGATGCCATCTCCATCCTCATCAAGGAGAACCATATCCGTTAATCCGTTGTCATCCGAATCATGGAAATACAGATTGAACTCCCCATCACCGGTCAGATCCACTGCAAGTGTATCAATATCCCCATCGCCTGTAGAATCCATCAAGGCAACATCCGCAATTCCATCACCATCCACGTCAATCATAATTTCGTCTTTCGCGCTGCGGACCAGTTGCCATGTTTACTTTAAAAAGGGAATTCCATGATTCAAATTCCCTTCAGCAGTTCCATAAATTCTTCACCGCTGATGCTCTCTTTTTCCAGCAGGCGTGCTGCAATCAGCTCCAGTGCACTCCGGTTCTCCTCCAGGAGGCGGACCGCCTCATGCTGGCACTGGTCAATCAGCTTGCGCACCTCTTCGTCTGCTTCCGCACCAGTCTGCTCCGAACAGGTCGAAACGTCTCTCCCATCCAGATATTGTTCCTGCGTCTTCTGCAGTCCCATGGAGCCAAAGCGGTTGCTCATGCCGTACTGGCTGACCATTTTTCTTGCCATGTCAGTCGCCCGCT
>JAJBVE010000202.1 GCA_020859995.1 Clostridiales bacterium | reverse complement strand
TGTGGGAAAATACAAGCATTTTTATCGCGAAAAGTTTTTATTCTTTAGCGCTGGGCATTCTTTTTTACTTTTTTCAGCCAGATTATTTCATTCGCTGTCTTCATCCTGTTTTTCTTCGCCTGACTTCAAATGCCAGTGCAGTCATTCCTTTTATATAGATTCCGTCCTCATAAGATTTCTTCCGATATATTCAACATCAGGAGAACGTTTCCAGCACCTTATTGCGCATCTTTTTCGCTGATCTTCACGATCTGCAGTTCTACAGCCATCTGATCGCTCATCCGCCCCGTTTTGACCGCAGTCTCCGCCTCCACACACTCCGTCAGCGTCTGCTGCAGCACATCGGAAGAAAAATGAGACGCCTGCGCCAGGGTAGCCTTTACCGCATAGGGATTCGCACCGAGCCGAGAGGCGATCGCCTTATTATCCAGCCCTTGCTCTCTTAAATCCTTCATCACCAGCATCTGATTAAACTGACGGGCGATCAGGAACAGAATCCGCATCGGCGGCTCCTTCAGCGCCAGCAGGTCATAATACAGATCCAGGGCGCGGCGCTGCTGCTTCTGTATCATGGCATTGATCATTTCAAAAATACGGTTTTCCAGTGTCTCGGTGCAGACTGCCTCGACATCCGCCGCCGTAATGGAAGACTGCTCCAGAGTATAGGCGAGAAGCTTATCCAGCTCATGAGAAATATGCTCCATGTCATCGCCTATCTTCTGAAAAAACAGAGCCAGAGCCCCCGGATCTATGGTTTTACCTTCCTTCCGAATTTTACCGGAAACCCAGGCGGTAAGCGTCCGCTCATTCTGCCGCCCCATCTCGACCACATGGCCAAGCTCCTTGACTTTTTTAAACATCTTCTGACGCTTGTCAACTTCACTCTCCACAAAGAGCAGGATCGTCTCGGACGGCATCTGGGGCAGATAATCCGCGAGCTCCGGGCAGGCATTCTTAAAAAAGCCGCTCTCCTCAATCAGAATCAGCCGCCGCTCCGCGAAAAAAGGCATGGTCTCCGCCTGCTCGATCACCTGCTTCACGTCAATCCCCTTGCCGGACCAGGCACTGTAATTCATCTCATCGCCCTCGGTGAGGATTGCGTCCCGGAGCCTTTTTTTATATTGATTTTTGAGGTACGCTTCCTCGCCATACAATAAATAAACTGGGCGAAATTGACCAGTTTTAATGTCTTCCATTAAGGATTTCATAGGTTCGCCTTTCAAAATCAGGGATGGTGTGCCCTGCTATAGTCATATGCGTTAAAAACATTTTATCGCATATGACTATAGCATTCTTTCTTTAAAAATACAACTGACGATTATTTCTTCAGGCAGTTCATGATCACGCTGATCATCATTTCTTTGTTTGGATTTTATCCTATAGCCGACTAAAATGTTTATGACCCGATTATAATACTCTGTTATGTGATTCTGCTTTTTTCCTTCCACAGCCCATGAGGAGAGGCAGTCGCAAAATTTGCGACTACCACTTCACCTTCAAATTCTTTATCCCCTCATTCGCCGCTCTCCCATTCGCCCTCGCCGCGCATTTCCCTTTTCTTTTTTGTCATCAACCCGCCGATCCGGCCGGTTTCTTTCGCGGTCAGGGATTTCCACCCGAGAGCTTTCACCTTTTCAAGCAATCCCAGCTCCTCAGCAATTTCATATTTTAATTTATCGTCCGGGCTGAGGTCCTCCCATAAAGATTTCTTTTCAGACATAGACAGGTCACCCTCCTTTCATCAGGAGTATGACCTGTTGCTGCTAAAATATTCACTGAATTCTATCGTTTATCATTTCAAACTTACCTTCCGAAATATTACATACATCAAATCTCAATCAGCCATTGCATCCAGCTTTCTCTGCAGCTCCTCAATCTGTCTTTTTTTCTCCTCAAGCTGACGATCTTTTTCTTTTAACTGTTCCTGCTGTTCCTCGATCTGGCCTTTCTGTTCCTCGATCTGAGCCTGCTGCTCTTCAATCATATACTGTACGGTATTTTTGTCCATTTCATGCAGTGCTTCTGAAAAACATCCCATAATATCCTCCATATTCCCGCACAGCTTATAGACCTCATTGTACAATTCCCGGAAATACGGGTACTGCCGGATCAGGAGATCAATCATCTCCGGGGCATCTTCACACAAAAACGTCAGCCATGCGTCAAGTTCATCTTTAATACCCCTATTTTGCAGAATCCCACGGAAAATGTCAAGCGGAACATAGATGTATTCCTGCGGCATATGGACCGCAAGTCCCGTGTCGAAAATCGTCTTCCCACGATGAATATACTGATCTGATATAGCCTTGCATTCGATCGGACTGTTTTCAAAAAGAATGATCGTATAGACATCCTTAATGTACCGATACGAAAACTTAATTTGTCTGGATTGTTTGTCCGTTTTCACACGCTGATACTGACGAAGCAGCAGATCCGCGGAATAGCAGCTGCTCCTTTGTCCAGGAAACGCGTAGCCGATCTTTTGCATCTCAACATTGGCAATGCTCCCATCCTCTAACTCCACCACAATGTCCATGGCAAGCAAAGTGTCTTCCGCCGCCATCCTGCTCTCGTTCGGCAGCACCTGGAGGATTTTGACCTTCTTTTTGAGTAAAAGAGAAAGAAATTTCTCCAGCCTTTCCGGATGTACGTCCGGATTCATCACTTGCTTAAAGAAGGGATCATACAGCAGCTTGCAGCCCTTCACGCCAGTGCAGAAATCCAGAAATTCTTTCTGCTGCTCGAGGTTCCAGCTCTTGTAGAGCGCAACCAATGCAGGTTTCTGGCTGACTTCCGTTAAGATCTCCTGCTCGGTGCGAATCATCGGAAAGTACTTTTTCAAAATCTTTTCAATCATACACATATCTCCTTATATTTTTTTGATATATGTTCCGATTTTACGTCCGATGATTGCCAAATGCAAGAAACATATTCATAAGATATAGTTAACTTTTTATTAATGCACTCACTGTATGTTGCATCTTCAAAATCAAAATAATACTTTTTTGTCGGTTTCCTGAAATATTAATCTGCCGGCCGGCAATAACTGTATAGATAGTCTCAATCCCGATATATTTGCCATCGCACAGGCATACCGTTCTTTGCGCCACAGAGAATCACTCCTTCCAGGCAATTGCGTCTTTTTAAAAAAAGCCCGACAGGTTACTTTCCTGTAGGTGGGAAGCTTCCCGGCCACTACAGCTCCTTCAGCAAAAACAAAGTCATATAGATTGGTTTCAGCTTTAAATCACCGATTTTTCCAACATCCTTTTGTGACAGAAGGTATCTGTCCCCAACGTATTTTGAATACTTTACCGCAAAATGGTCCAGCGATTTATGGTTTTTTACCGCCGATGATTTTACTTCGATCGGAACAACCTTGTTTTTGGATGTCAGCAGAAAATCAATTTCATACGAATGAGTACTTCCTTCCTTTTTCCATGTATGATAATACAAATCCCTTCCGCTGACCTTAATTGCCTGTGCCACGGCATTTTCATACAAATATCCCAGATCTGCCGGCAAAGCATCACTCAAAAGTTTTTTATAAATATCCTTTATCCCATTTTGAGAATCATTGAAAAGCATGGTTGTGAACAGTCCAATATCCGACAGATATAGTTTAAAGCAATCGGTATCTCTGGTCTGTGGCAAAGATACAGTTGGATTCAGCACATTATAGCAGGGCAGCACCAGCCCGGAATCAATCAATTCAAACAGGCGTTCCTCATCTTTTCTTGTCTTCTGTTTTCCGGTTG
>JAJBVE010000211.1 GCA_020859995.1 Clostridiales bacterium | reverse complement strand
TTGTGGGAAAATACAAGCATTTTTATCGCGAAAAGTTTTTATTCTTTAGCGCTGAAGATATAGAAAACATTCTTTCCAGTTTTCTTGACTTTCCCGCTTTAAAGCATTATAATTCAGCTATCTGTGCGGGCTGACGCGCAAGCGATCGCCCAGCAAATAAAGAGGAGGATATTTCCATGAAGAAAAAAGTATTAGCTACTGTCCTTTCTGCAGCGATGATCGCCAGCTTCTGCGGCGTAAATGTGAGCGCGGACGAGGCCGAGACCTACACCATCGGCATTCTCCAGCTGCTTGAGCATGACGCGCTTGATGCGGCCACGCAGGGCTTCAAGGACGCTGTGACAGAGGCTCTTGGCGACGCGGTCACCTTTGATGAACAGAATGCGCAGAATGAATCGAGTACATGCTCCACAATTGCCAATCAGTTCGTTTCTGAAGGCGTAGACCTGATTCTGGCAAATGCTACAACCGCTCTGCAGGCATGCCAGGCGGCAACCGATACCATTCCGATTCTGGGAACTTCTGTTACCGATTATGCTACCGCGCTTGATATGGATGAGTTTGACGGTACCGTCGGCGGCAACATCTCAGGTACTTCCGACCTTGCTCCGCTTGATGAACAGGCTGCAATGCTGAATGAATTGTTCCCGGACGCTGAGACAGTCGGTATCCTGTACTGCTCTGGTGAGCCGAACTCCCAGTATCAGGCAGATGTAATTACCACTTATCTGGAAGAGTACGGCTACACCGTTAAGACCTACTCATTTGCTGACTCGAACGATATCACAACTGTTGCTACAAATGCGGCCTCAGAAAGTGACGTCATCTATGTCCCGACTGACAATACCGCAGCCGCAAATACAGAAGCCATCAATAATGTCTGCCTGGACGCCGGAGTTCCGATCATCGCAGGGGAGGAAGGTATCTGCGAGGGATGTGGTGTAGCTACACTTTCAATCAGCTATTATGATATCGGATATATTTCCGGAGAGATGGCTGTTGAAATTCTGACAGGCGAAGCAGATATTTCTGAGATGCCGATTGAGTATGCTCCGGAGGTTACCAAGGAGTACAATGCTGAAATCGCTGAAACACTCGGCGTTGAAATCCCGGACGACTACGTAGCAATCGGTGCAGAGGAAGAAGCGGAAACAGAGACCGAGGCGGTTACTGAGTAATTAATTTCTTTGCCCAAACGAAAGAAAAGGCTTCTGACATCAGAATGCCTGATATTTTCCGTCATTCGCTGACATGATCGTACTCTTGTACTCCTGGCCGTATAAATAACTACATAAGGCCGTGTTCAGACAGCAAACGACACGAACGATACACTCAACAGCGAGAAAGGATTTCCTCTCTCGCTGTTTTACCGAAGGAATAAGCTTCCCTCTATTTTTTGCTGACCGTTTTTAATTGGCAGTCAGGGAAACAGAAAGGATCTGACGCATGAATATTTCTACTCTGATTAACGCATTGCCAGGAGCCTGTGCCCAGGGGCTGATATGGGGAATTATGGCAATTGGCGTGTACATTACCTACCGCATCCTTGATATTGCGGATCTGTCCGTAGACGGTACCATGGCTACCGGCGGTGCAGTCTGCATTATGATGCTAATGAGCGGCCACAATATCTGGGTTTCCATGCTTGCGGCAGCCGGTGCCGGAATGCTTGCCGGCCTTGTAACCGGTATTCTTCACACCTTTATGGGAATCCCGGCGATCCTGGCAGGTATTCTTACACAGCTTTCCCTGTATTCCATCAATCTGAAAATCATGGGAAAATCCAACCAGGCTGTCAATGTCAACAACTACGATCTCCTGGTGTCGCTTCGCTATATTAAGACTATGCCCCTCTGGAAGAATACCATTTTTATCGTAATTGTACTTACTGTTCTGCTGATTGCCATTTTGTACTGGTTCTTCGGCACCGAATTCGGTGCCTCTCTTCGCGCGACCGGGTGCAATCCGGGCATGTCTCGTGCGCAGGGCATCAACACTAATTTTAATAAAGTCATCGGTCTGATGCTTTCGAATGCACTCGTAGCCTTTTCCAGTGCCCTCTTCGCACAGTACCAGGGCTTCGCGGACGTCAACATGGGCCGCGGCGCCATCGTCATCGGTCTGGCCGCCGTCATCATCGGCGAAGCGATCTTCGGAAAAATTTTCCGGAACTTTGCTCTCTCCCTGCTGGCTGTCTCCTTCGGTGCGATTATTTACTACATCGTCCTGCAGGTTGTGATCTGGATGGGCATCGACACGGATCTTCTCAAACTGCTCTCCGCAGCGGTTGTAGCCATCTTCCTGGCGGTTCCCTACTGGAAGGGAAAATATTTCAGCAAGCCTGTAAAGAGGTCCAGGTCTGCCGCAGCTGACGCATCAGGTGAAACTGCCACTGTACAGAAAGGAGGTAACAAAAATGCTTGATATCCGAAACATTTCCAAGACCTTCAATCCGGGCACCATCAATGAAAAAACAGCCTTGAACGACGTCTCCTTAAGTCTCAACGACGGCGATTTTGTTACCGTCATCGGCGGCAACGGAGCCGGGAAATCCACGCTCTTAAACGCGGTTGCCGGCACCTGGCTGGTAGACGAGGGGCAGATGCTGATCGATGGAAACGATGTGACAAAGCTTCCCGAGTACAAACGGGCAAAATACCTTGGCCGTGTCTTTCAGGATCCGATGACGGGTACGGCGGCTACCATGGAAATTCAGGAAAATCTGGCTCTCGCTGAGCGCCGGGGCAAACGACGTCTGCTGCGTCAGGGTATCACGAAACAGGAGCGGGCCGAGTACAAGGAGCTCCTTAAAATGCTCGGGCTTGGCCTGGAAAACCGTATGACAGCCAAGGTCGGCCTGCTCTCCGGCGGACAGCGCCAGGCGCTCACGCTTCTGATGGCGACTTTGCAGAAGCCGAAGCTTCTCCTGCTCGACGAACACACGGCTGCGCTGGATCCCAAGACAGCTGCAAAAGTACTGGAGATCACGGAGCTCATCGTAAACCGCGATCACCTGACCACGCTGATGATCACCCATAATATGAAGGACGCGATCACCCACGGCAACCGCCTCATCATGATGAATGAAGGAAAGATCATTATCGATATCAGCGGCGAGGATAAAAAGAAGCTTACCGTAAAGGATCTGCTCGATCAGTTCGAGCGAGTCAGCGGTGAGCAGTTCTCCAATGATTCGGCACTTCTGGGATAAGAGTAGTTTGTTTTTGTATTTTTGATTACGCCTTACATAAATGATTTGCTGTTAAAAATCAGCAATTAAATTTCACAAATCCAAATCAGTGGATAGCAGTATGTGCGATTCTGACCATCATACGCTATCCACTATTTCTATTTGTTCGTTTACATGTTATCCTTTTCACAACATTCCACTGTCTGACTCCACAATAGGTCGTCTCCATGATCTGGCCTCTGCAATATGCCATCTCCTCGATCCGGCATCTGCACTATGCCGCCTTCTTGATCCGGTTTCTGCATTATGCCATCTCCTCGATCCGGCATCTGCACTATGCCACTTCCATGCTCTGGCTTCTGCACTATATCGGACACGATCCGCCCTTCATCGCCATCATATGCTTAATCGTTTTCGTTCTTAATTTTCTTCCTCTCTGCCTTATTTTTCTGTTTCCAACATATTTTTTAATTCAATCACCTGTTTTTTATTTAATTTTCATAAAGGTTTTCGTTTTCTTCCCGCTATTCTCAGCGGATTCTGCTGAAGTGAAAAAGTAAATTCCACTCTGAAAAGCGCAAAAAATTGGTGGT